>NZ_LSIS01000230.1:0-12126 GCF_001556365.1 Blastomonas sp. CCH1-A6
CGCAATGCCGCGATCCGCGTGGTCTTCATCACGCTCGACAACCATCTGTCGGGCGCGGTCGACCGGGCCGAGTCGCTGCTGGTCAAGGACATGCCGGGCCTGTCGATCGGCTTCCACGCCGCTGCCGACTGGGGCCGCGATCCCGGCGCGCTCGATGCCGCACGCGCCGATATCGCCCACGCCGATATCGTCATCGCGACGATGCTGTTCCTCGAGGATCATGTCCGCGCGATTCTGCCCGCGCTCGAGGCGCGCCGCGAGCAGTGCGATGCGATGCTGGGCCTCATGTCCGCAGGCGACATCGTCAAGCTCACCCGCATGGGCGGCTATCGCATGGATGCGCCGGCACGTGGTCCGCTGGCGCTGCTCAAGAAGCTGCGCGGCTCGCCAAAGCCGGGCGGCAATTCGGGCGCGGGGCAGATGAAGATGCTGCGCCGCCTGCCCAAGATCCTGAAGTTCATTCCCGGCACCGCGCAGGACGTGCGCCATTATTTCCTGACGCTGCAATACTGGCTGGCGGGCAGCGACGACAATGTCGTCTCGATGATCCGCGGGCTGATCGACCGCTATGCCGCGGGCGAGCGCGCTGCGCTCAAGGGCACCACCCCCGCCCAGGCGCCGCGCGACTATCCCGAGATCGGCCTCTATCACCCCGGCCTGTCCGAGCGTATGACCGAGGATGCCGCCCGCCTGCCGCGCAGCGCCGAGGCCCGGGGCACCGTCGGCCTGCTGCTGCTGCGCTCCTATCTGCTTGGCAAGGATGCCGGCCATTATGACGGCATGATCGCCGCGCTCGAAGCGCGCGGGCTCAATGTCATCCCCGCCTTTGCCAGCGGTCTTGATGGCCGTCCGGCGGTAGCGAAATATTTCGTCCGCGATGGCCATCCGCTCGTCGATGCGGTGATCAACCTGACCGGTTTCTCGATGGTCGGTGGCCCGGCCTATAATGACGCGGCGGCGGCGGAAGAGGTGCTCGCCGGGCTCGACCTGCCCTATATCGCCGCGCACCCGATCGAGTTCCAGAGCCTCGAGCAATGGGGTTCGCGCCACCAGGGGCTGCTGCCGCTCGAAGCGACGATGATGGTCGCCATTCCCGAGCTCGACGGTGCGGTCATCCCGCATGTCTTCGGCGGACGGTCCGACGGATCGGGCGAGCCATGCCAGGGTTGCGCGCGCAAGTGCCTGTTCACCGCGCCCGATGCGATGCGCGCGATGCAGAGCTGCCCCGAGCGCGCCGAGTCGCTGGCGGCCAAGGTCGAGGCTCTGGTCGCGCTGCGCCGCTCCGAGCGCGCGAAGCGCAAGCTCGCGATCGTCCTGTTCAACTTCCCGCCCAATGCCGGGGCGACCGGCAGCGCGGCGCATCTCGCCGTGTTCGAATCGCTCCACGCCACGCTCCACCGGCTGGCGGCAGAGGGCTATGACTGCAATCCGCCCGCCACCGTCGATGCCCTGCGCGATGCGATCCTCAAGGGCAATGCCGACCGGTTCGGATCGGACGCCAATGTCGCGGTGCGCATCTCGACCGACGACCATGTCTGCAACGAACCGCATCTGCGCGCGATCGAGAAGCAATGGGGCCCCGCGCCGGGCAAGATCCAGAGCGACGGCTGGTCGATCCATGTGCTCGGCAAGCAGTTCGGCAACGTGTTCGTCGGCGTCCAGCCCAGCTTCGGCTATGAGGGCGATCCGATGCGGCTGCTGTTCGATGGCGATTTCGCCCCGACCCACGCCTTTGCCGCCTTCTATCGCTGGATCCGCGAGGAATTCCGCGCCGATGCGCTGCTGCATTACGGCACGCACGGCGCGCTCGAGTTCATGCCGGGCAAGCAGGCCGGGCTGTCGGGCGATTGCTGGCCCGACCGGCTGCTGGGCAGCGTCCCCAATTTCTATCTCTATGCCGCGAACAATCCGTCCGAGGCGATCATCGCCAAGCGGCGCTCGGGCGCGACGATCGTGTCCTATCTCACCCCGCCGCTCGCACAAGCCGGGCTGTACAAGGGATTTGCCGATCTCAAGGCGCTGGTCGAACGCTGGCGCGCGCTGGCGGGCGAGGGCGTCGAGCGCGCAGCGCTCGAACTGATGATCCGCGATGCCGCAGCCGCGCTCGACATCGACGGCAGCGATATCGCCGCGCTGGCGGGCAATCTCTACGAGCTCGAACGCGCGCTGATCCCGTTCGGCCTGCACGTGCTCGGCAGCCAACCGCAAGGCGAGGAGCGCGAGGCGTTTCTCGACGCGCTCACCGCAGCCGACAATGGCGCGGGCCGCGCCGAACTCGATGCCAAGCTCGCCGCCAATGACGAGCTTGGCGCGCTGATCCACGCGCTCGACGGCGGCTATGTCCGCCCCGCGCCGGGTGGCGACATATTGCACAATCCCGAGGTGCTGCCCACCGGACGCAACACGCACGGCTTCGATCCCTTCCGCATCCCCAGCGCCTTTGCCTGCGTCACCGGCGCGGCCCAGGCCGATGCGCTGCTCGCCCGGCATGTCGAGGCAGGTGAGCCATTGCCCGAGAGCATCGCGATGGTGCTGTGGGGCACCGACAATCTGAAGAGCGAGGGAACGCAGGTCGCGCAGGCGCTGCACCTGATGGGCGCGCGCCCCCGGTTCGACACCTATGGCCGGCTCGCCGGTGCGGAGCTGATCCCCCTGGCAGAGCTGGGCCGTCCGCGCATCGATGTCGTCGCGACCTTGTCGGGCGTGTTCCGCGACCTGCTGCCGTTGCAGACGCGGATGATCGCCGAAGCCGCCTGGCTCGCTTCGACTGCCGAGGAGCCCGAAGCGCTCAACTTCATCCGCAAGCATTCGCTCGCCCATGCCACCAAGATGGGCTGCGACATGGAGACGGCAGCGCTGCGCGTCTTCTCGAATGCCGAGGGCGCATACGGCGCGCAGGTCAACATGATGATCGATGGCGGCGCCTGGGCCGATCCGGACGAGCTGGCCGAAGCGTTCGAGACGCACAAGGGCTATGCCTATGGCCGCTCGGGCGCACCGATGAAGCAGCGCGAGCTGCTCGAAACCGCCCTGGCCTCGGTCGATTTTACCTATCAGAATCTCGATTCGGTCGAACTCGGCGTCACCGATATCGATCAATATGTCGATGCGCTGGGCGGCGTCAGCCGCTCGGTAACGCGCGCGCGCGGCGGCAAGGCGGCGCCGGTCTATATCGTCGATGCCACCGAAGGCGCGGCCAAGGTCCGCACGCTCGCCGAACAGATCGACCGCGAGACGCGCACCCGCATGCTCAACCCGAAATGGTATGAAGGCATGCTGCGCCACGGCTTCGAGGGCGTGCGCCAGATCGAGGGACATGTGACCACGACCATGGGCTGGTCGGCGACGACCGGCGAGGTCGCGCCCTGGGTCTTCCAGCAGATCAGCGAGACCTATGTGCTCGATGCAGAAATGCGCGCGCGGCTTGCCACGCTCAACCCCAAGGCCTCGGCTCGGGTGGCGGAACGGCTGCTCGAGGCATGCGACCGCCGGCTTTGGGAACCGGATGCCGCAACCCTGGCGGCGCTCCGCGCGGCCGCGGACGATATCGAAGACAGGCTCGAAGGCCTGATTGCAGCAGAATGACGGGAGAGAGTTGATATGAGCCTTCTGGACCATGGCAGTGCGCCGCCAGCCTTTGGCGAAGGCAGCACCCAGGTCGCGCTCGACCCGCGCGACGAGATTACCGGCGCCAAGGTGTTCGCCGTCTATGGCAAGGGCGGCATCGGCAAGTCGACCACCTCGTCCAACCTGTCGGCCGCGCTGTCGCTGCTCGGCAAGCGCGTGCTGCAGATCGGCTGCGATCCCAAGCATGACAGCACCTTCACGCTGACCAAGAAGCTGATGCCGACGGTGATCGACGTGCTCGAAACGGTCGATTTCCATCACGAGGAACTGCGGCCCGAGGATTACATGTTCGAGGGCTTCAACGGCGTGATGTGCGTCGAGGCGGGCGGTCCGCCGGCGGGCACTGGCTGCGGCGGCTATGTCGTCGGCCAGACGGTCAAGCTGCTCAAGCAGCACCATCTGCTCGAGGATACCGATGTTGTGATCTTCGACGTGCTGGGCGATGTGGTGTGCGGCGGCTTTGCCGCGCCGCTCCAGCATGCCGAGCGCGCGGTGGTCGTGGCGGCCAATGATTTTGACAGCATCTTCGCGATGAACCGCATCGTCGCCGCCATCAAGGCCAAGTCGAAGAATTACGAGGTCCGCATGGCGGGCGTCATCGCCAACCGCTCTGCCGCGACCGACGAGATCGACCGTTTCAACGAGGCGACCGGCCTCAAGCGCCTCGCGCATTTCCCCGATCTCGACGCGATCCGCCGCAGCCGCCTGAAGAAATGCACGATCTTCGAGATGGATTCGACCCCCGAGATCGAGGCGGTGAAGAACGAATATCTGCGCCTCGCCGCGACGCTCTGGGCGGGCACCGATGCGCTCGACGCGATGCCGATGAAGGATCGCGAGATATTCGAGTTCCTGGGGTTTGAATGATGGCCAGCCACGCCCCCCGCTCGACCTATGACGCCTATCGCGGGCGGCTGGAGGATTATTTCGACCGCACCGCGCGGCAGAACTGGGTCGATCTGACGAGCGACACCAAGGTCAGCGGCATCCGCGCCACGGTGCGCGCGGGCCGCGACCGGATGCGCGCGATGCTGCTCGATTGGCTGCCTTATGATCTCAAGGGCAAGCGCATTCTCGATGCCGGATGCGGCACCGGCGCGCTCGCCGTCGCCGCGGCGCAGCTCGGCGCAGAGGTGGTCGCGATCGATATCTCGCGCGGGCTGGTCGATGTGGCGCGCGAGCGGGCGCCTTCGGGCCTTTCGATCGACTGGCGCGTCGGCGACATGCTCGATCCGGCGCTTGGGTCTTTCGACCATGTCGTCGCGATGGATTCGCTCATCCACTATGAAACCGGCGATATCGTCGACGTGCTCGCGGCACTTGCCGACCGCGCGCCGTCGATCGCCTTCACTTTCGCACCGCGGACACCCTTGCTCGCGGCGATGCATGCCACCGGGAAGCTCTTTCCCAAATCCGATCGCGCACCCGCGATCGTCCCGGTGGCCGAAGCGAAGCTGCAGAGACTGCTTGCCCAGCGTCTCCCCAGCCATGGCATCGCCGCGAGCGAACGCATTGTCAGCGGCTTCTATACCAGCCACGCGATGCTGGTGGCGCGCGGATGAGCCTGTCGGGCGCCTCGACCCGGTTCTTCGCCGGACTTGGAACGCAGTTCCTGCCGTTCGCCGATGCGGCAAGCGCGGAGCTGCCGATGGGCCGGTTGCTGCGCCTGTCGCTGTTCCAGGTGACGGTGGGCGTGGCGACGGTGCTGCTCAACGGCACATTGAACCGCGTAATGATCGTCGAGCTAGGCACACCGGCGTGGCTGGTCGCGCTGATGATCGCCATCCCGCTGCTCGTTGCGCCCTTCCGCGCGCTGATCGGCCACAAGTCGGACTATCACAAGTCGATGCTCGGCTGGCGGCGCGTGCCCTATATCTGGTTCGGTTCGCTGCTGCAGTTCGGCGGCCTGGCGATCATGCCCTTCGCGCTGCTGCTGCTCTCGCGGGGTGATACCTTCACCATCGGGATGATCGCGGGCGCGCTCGCCTTCCTGTTCACGGGCCTGGGCATGCACACCACGCAGACCGCAGGCCTGGCGCTGGCGACCGATCTCGCGCCCGAGGATACCCGGCCGCGCGTCGTCGCGTTGATGTTCGTGATGCTGCTGGTCGGCATGATGGGCGCGGCGTTCGTGATGGGCTCGCTGCTCGCCGATTTCAGCGCCACCCGGCTGGTCGCGATCGTGCAGGGCGCGGCGATGTTCACCATGGCGCTCAACGTCATCGCGCTGTGGAAGCAGGAGGCGCGCGCGCCCTCGACCACCCGGCCCGAGCGCGCAACGCCCAGGTTCGCGACCGTCTGGCGCGAGTTCACCTCGGAGGCGCGCAATGCCCGGCTGCTGCTCGCCATCGGCTGCGGCACCGCAGCGTTCAGCATGCAGGACGTGCTGCTCGAACCGTTCGGCGGCGAGGTTCTGGGCATGTCGGTGGGGGCGACCACCTCACTGACCGGGCTCTGGGCATTCGGCATGCTGGCCGCCTTCGCGCTTGCCGCGCGGCGGCTGAGTGCAGGCGCCGATCCGCTGCGGCTCGCAGGCTTCGGCGCGGCGATCGGCATGCTCGCCTTTGCGATGATCCTGTTCGCAGCGCCGCTCGAAGCGAGCTTTCTCGTCTTTTCGGGCGCACTGACCATAGGGCTCGGCGCGGGGCTGTTCTCGGTCGGCACGCTGAGCGCGATCATGGCCATTGCCGGAAGCGGCAGGCACAAGGGATCGGGCCTGGCGCTCGGTGCCTGGGGCGCGGTGCAGGCCAGCGCCTCTGGCCTGGCGGTCGCCGCCGGAGGCCTGATCCGCGATGCCGTCTCGTCGCTCGCGCTCGCCGACCGCATCGGCGAGACCCTCGCCTATCGCGCCACCGGATACGGCACCGTCTATCTGATCGAAATCGTCCTGCTGCTCGTCACGATGGTCGTGCTTGGCCCGCTTGTCGGGGGCCAGCCGATCGATGAATCCGCCCCGCAACCGCGGTTCGGCCTCACCGAATTTCCGACATGAGGGTCTTGAAGAAGAGAGGTAAGCGCCATGTTTAACGGCAATATCGTGGGGAATATCGATGTCGCATCGATCGCCTTCTGGGCGTTCGTGCTGTTTTTCATCGGCCTGATCTACTATCTCAGGCGCGAGGATCGGCGCGAGGGCTTTCCGCTCGAAGACGACCTGACCGGGCGTTCGCTGGGCATGGGCGGTCCGCTGCTGCACGCGGCACCCAAGACCTTCAAGCTGCCCTTCGGCCGCGGCACGGTCTCGACCCCGACCATCGGCAAGGAAAAGTTCGACATTGCCGGACGCCGTGTCAGCCCGTTCCCCGGTGCACCCTATGTGCCCACCGGCAACCCGCTGACCGACTGTATCGGCCCTGCTGCCTATGCCGAGCGCAGCCGCCTTCCCGATATCGACGCGTTCGGCAACAACCGCATCGTGCCGATGGCGCTGGAGCCCAGCTTCTCGATCGCGCGCGGTGATCCCGATCCGCGCGGCATGACCGTGATCGGCGCCGATGGCGCGGTTGCGGGCACCGTCGCCGAAATCTGGGTCGATCGTTCCGAGCATCAGGTGCGCTATCTCGAGGTCGTCACTGCCGAGGGCGTGCATGCGCTCGCGCCGATGATGATGGCCAAGGTTCGCAAGTCCGCCCGTCAGATCGTGGTCGATGCGATCAACGCCGCGCAGTTTTCCGGTTGCCCGCAGGTCGAGACCCCCGGTCAGATCAGCCGCTACGAGGAAGACAAGATCTCGGGCTATTTCGGTGGTGGCTATCTCTATGCCAACCGCGCCCGGCAGGAGCCGCTGATATGATCACGGAATATGACGACGAGCCCGTCCGGGGTCTGCCCGGCGAGCTCCCGCAAGGGGAGACCCTGCTCTGGCAGGGCTCGCCCGATTGGCGGCTGCTGGCGCGCAGTGCGTTCTTCACGCGCATCGTCGGCCTGTATTTCGCCGCGCTCGTCGCGCTCGCCATCTACAATGGCAGCACCGGCGGGGTGATCGCGACCGCGATCGCCGGGGCGCTCGGGGTGGGGCTGCTGATGCTCTATGCCTGGGTGGTGGCGCGCACGACCGTGTACACGCTGACCAGCCGGCGCGTGGTGCTGCGCATCGGCGTCGCGCTCAACATGTGCATCAACCTGCCGCTCGCCAAGATCGGCGGCGCAAACCTGCGTCCGCTCGGCCCGACCGAGGGCGATCTCGCGCTGCAGCTGATCGGCCCGCACAATCTGGGCTATCTCGTGTTGTGGCCGCATGCGCGCCCTTGGAAGCTCGGTCATCCCGAGCCGATGCTGCGCGCGCTGCCCGATGCGGCGGTGGTCGGCGAGCGCCTTGCGCGCGCCGTCGCGGCGATCGCGCCGGTTGATCGCGCGCAGCAGGCCAGTGCCGCAGCGGGTGAGGGAGTGCCTGCGCATCTTCAGGGAGCCATCGCATGACCAGCGCATCGCACAGCCATAGCCACCATGGGTCGCACGGCGGCCATGGCCATAGCCATGAGAATACCGTGCCCAAGGGCGCGCTGGTGATGGCGTGCGGGGTGGTGCTGTTCACGCTGGCGCTGACCGGGGCAACCCAGCTGGGCTGGATCGCGCCCTCGCCCTCGGCCAGCGACGTTCGCGCGGCCGAAGCGGCGACCCCGCTTCAGTCGCGCGTGCTGCGCTTTGCCGATGCGCAGAATGGCAAGGTCATGGTGACCGACGCCGTCACCGGCGAGACAGTGCATGTCTATGGCGAGGAAGGCAGCGGCTTCATCCGCGGCGTGCTGCGCGGCATGGGCCGGGGCCGCCATGTGCGCGGTATCCCGATGGATGCGCCGTACGAGCTCAACCACTGGAGCGACGGCTCGCTCTCGCTCACCGACACCGCGACCAATCGCGTCGTCGAACTGGGCGCGTTCGGCCCGACCAACCGGGCGACGTTCCAGGCGCTGTTGAAATGAGGGGGCTGAAATGATGAGCCTGTTGCGCCAGCCTTCCTTCGATACGCCCTGCCGCATCCAGGTGGAGCAGAGCGAGGCGCATTTCCATGCGCATGTCGAGCTGGACGGCGATGTCGCGATCCAGCCGGGCGACAAGGTGCGCGTGCATGGCGACCCGATCATTGTCGGTTTTGGCGAGTCCATTTTGATCCAGCGCATGGCGACGGTGCACCCGGCGGGTCCATTGCTGCGCGCATGGACGAAGCTGACGGCGATGGGCGAGCTCAAGGAACTGTACGAGGTCAGCTTCACCACCAGCCGGTGGTGAGCGCGGATGTTCAGACAAACAACGGGAGTGGTGCGATGAACATGCAGACGAAAGTGAAGGCGGCAGGCGCGGCCAGGCTGGCCGATACGCCCGACACCATGGCGCTGGCGACGCAGGAAACCGTGCTGTCCCCGCGCTTCTACACCACCGATTTCGATGCGCTGGACGCGATCGACGTCAGCCTGGTGCGCGCCGAATGGGACCAGCTGATGGCGGACATGGAAGGCGACCCCAACAAGGCGCATTTCCGCCGGTCCGAAAGCTTCGACGGCGTGATCGAATCGCTTGAACCCGCGCTGCGCCGCGAATTCATCGATTTTCTTGTCAGCTCGCTGACCTCGGAATTTTCCGGCTGCATCCTTTATGCCGAGATCGCCAAGCGGACCAAGAACCCCGACGTCAAGAAGCTGTTCAAGCTGCTCGCGCGCGACGAGAGCCGCCATGCCGGGTTCATCAACGAGGTGCTCAAGGATGCCGGGATCGGCATAGACCTCTCGTTCCTCACCAAGACCAAGAAATACACCTTCTTCAAGCCCAAGTTCATCTTCTACGCGGTCTATCTGTCCGAGAAGATCGGCTATGCGCGCTATATCGCGATCTACCGGCATCTCGCGCGCAACCCGGAAAACCGCTTCCACCCGATTTTCAACTGGTTCGAGCAATGGTGCAACGACGAGTTCCGCCATGGCGAGGCGTTCGCGATGCTGCTGCATGCGGACCCCAAGCTGCTCACCGGCATGAACCGCTACTGGATCAAGTTCTTCATCCTCTCGGTCTATGCGACGATGTACGTACGCGACCACAGCCGCCCGGTCTTCCACGCTGCGCTCGGCGTCGACCCGACCGATTACGACTACCGCGTGTTCGACATCTGCACCGCGATCAGCCGCCAGGTATTCCCGGTCGAGATCGATACCGACAATCCGGCGCTGCGCGCGCAGATGGAAAAGCTGCGCCTGGCCTCGGACCGCATCGCGGCGGGCAAGGCGCGCGGCGGCCTGGGCGGGCTAATGCAACGCGCGGGCGGCATGATCGGCGCAGGCGCCGCCTTTGCCCGCATGTACTTCATGCCCGGCAAGCCCAATGCGCTGCCCTCCACCATCCGCCTGCAGCCGGCCTGGTAATCCATGAGCCTGCACGGCCATATCCTGCCTGCGTTCATCGTGCTGCTGGCCTGGTTCGGCAGCACGGGCGTGGTCGCCTGGCTCGCCAATCGCGGCAAGGCGACCTTTGCGCGGAGCCTCTCCTGGGCGGGCTTTGCCGCGGGCATCTGCCTGTGCGTCATCGTCTGGGCAGCGCATGGCCATGGCGTGGGCGGACCTTCGGCGCTCGATGCGTATATCAGCTTCGGTGCAGCACTGGTCATCTGGGGCTGGCTCGAACTGACCTTCCTCACCGGCATCGTCGCCGGGCCCCGCCGCACCGCCAGCGATCCGCAGGCGCGCGGCTGGCGGCGCTTTGCCGATGCCGCCGCGACGCTGATCCATCACGAGCTTGCCATTGCCGTGGTCATGGTGATGCTGGTCTCGCTCACCTGGAACAGCGCCAATCCCACCGGCGCGGTGATCTTCAGCCTGCTGTTTGCGCTGCGCCTTTCTGCCAAGCTCAACCTGTTCGTCGGCGTGCCGAACATGAGCGACGAGATCATGCCGGGGCATCTCGAATATCTGAAGACCTATTTCGGCCCGCGCCGCCTGCATGGCGCGCTGGCCTTCAGCCTGGTCGCGCTTGCGGCACTGTCATTGTGGCTGGGCGCGCGTGCGCTCGCCGCGCCCGATGACAGCTTTGCCGCGGTCAGCGCGACCCTGGTCTTCACGCTCGCGGCGCTCGGTGCGCTCGAGCATCTGTTTCTGGCGCTGCCGTTTCGCGACGGCGCGCTCTGGCGCTGGGCCTTGCCCGACGCTCGCAAGGGATAAAGAAGGAGAGTGGTTATGGACTATGAGGGGTTTTTCCAGAGCGAAATCGATACGATCCGCGACGAGGGCCGCTATCGCATCTTCGCCGAGCTGGAACGCCATCGCGGCCGCTTTCCGCACGCCACGCGCTATACCAATGAGGGGACCGACGAGGTCACCGTCTGGTGCTCGAACGACTATCTCGGCATGGGCCAGCATCCCGATGTGCTGAAGGCGATGCACGACACGCTCGACCAGTGCGGCGCGGGTGCGGGGGGCACGCGCAACATCTCAGGCACCAATCACCACCATGTGCTGCTCGAGCGCGAACTCGCCGATCTGCACGGCAAGGAGGCGGCGCTGCTGTTCACCTCGGGCTATGTCTCGAACTGGGCGGCGCTCGGTACGCTTGCGGCCAAGCTGCCGAATTGCGTGGTGCTGTCCGACGCCGGCAACCATGCCTCGATGATCGAGGGCATCCGCCACAGCCGCGCCGAATGCCTGAAGTTCAAGCATAACGATCCGGAAGATCTCGACCGTCTGCTCGCCGGCGTCGCGCCGGGCCGACCCAAGCTGGTCGCGTTCGAGAGCGTCTATTCGATGGATGGCGACATCGCCCCGATCGCCGAGATTCTCGACGTGTGTGAAAAGCACGGTGCGATGAGCTATATCGACGAGGTCCATGCCGTCGGGCTCTATGGCCCGCGCGGTGGCGGCATTGCCGAGCGCGAAGGCCTGATGGACCGGATCACCGTGATCGAGGGCACGCTGGGCAAGGCGTTCGGCGTGATGGGCGGCTATATCGCCGCTTCCGCAGCCTTGTGCGATTTCGTGCGCAGCTTTGCCAGCGGCTTCATTTTCACGACGGCGCTGCCGCCCGCGCTCGCCGCCGGGGCCACCGCCAGCATCCGCCACCTCAAGGCCAGCCAGATGGAGCGCGCGCGCCACCAGGAGCGCGTCGCCAAGGTGCGCAAGCGGCTGGACCTGATGGGCATTCCCCATCTCGACAATCCCAGCCACATCATCCCGGTGATGGTCGGCGATCCGCACAAGTGCAAGCGGATCAGCGACTGGCTGCTGGAAAATCACGGCATTTACGTGCAGCCGATCAACTATCCCACCGTGCCCAAGGGGACCGAGCGGCTGCGCATCACGCCTTCGCCAGTGCACAGCGATGGCGATTGCGACAAGCTGCTCCACGCGCTGAGCGACATCTGGTCGCAATGCGAACTGGCGCGGCGGGCCGTGGCGGCCTGAGCGCTACCGAAGCACCCTCGTCATGCCCGCGCACGCGGGAGTCCCGCTTTTTCTTCTGACATCGGAAGAAGAGGCGGGACCCCCGCCTTCGCGGGGGTGACGATGAAGTGGCATGGTG
>NZ_LSIS01000231.1:0-1139 GCF_001556365.1 Blastomonas sp. CCH1-A6
GAATCGTCGCCACGCCCTCACCCAACGCGAAGCACGCCTCGTTGAGCATCGGCAGCAGGATGCGGTTGACGATAAAGCCCGGCGCGTCATTGGCCTGGACCACGCGCTTGCCGATCCGCTCCGCATAGCCGCGCACCGCATCGACCGTGGCGTCCGAAGTAGCCAGCCCGCGGATCAGCTCGATCAGCCCCATGACAGGTACCGGGTTGAAGAAATGCACGCCGACAAAGCGCGCCGCATCGGGGCTGGCGGCGGCCATGCGGGTGATCGGGATCGACGAGGTGTTGCTCGCCAGGATCGCTTGCGGGCCGAGCACCTTGCCGACGGCCTCGAAGATCGCGCGCTTGATGTCCTCGCGCTCGGTCGCCGCCTCGATGACAAGGCCTGCCTCGGCCATCGGGGCATAATCGCCAACCGGCTGGATGCGGCCCAGCACCGCGTCGGCTTCGGCAGCGTCGAGCTTGCCCTTGTCGACCGCGCGCGCCAGCTGCTTGCCGATGCCCGCCTTGCCCTTTTCCGCCAGATCGACCGACACATCGGAAAGAAACACATGGTAGCCCGCCTGCGCGCTGACCTGCGCAATCCCTGCGCCCATCTGGCCTGCGCCGATGACTGCCACTTTATCCATGTTGCGCCTCTTTCTGCTGTTGCCGGAATCGGATAGGCGGGGCGCATAACCGAAGACCGCGAGTCTTGCTAGGAGCGATAATTCCAAGATGTTCAGCCCGTTTCTGCTGCTTGCTGCCGCCGCCGCCTCCCCCACTGGTCCCGTTCCCGGCGAGGTGAAGATCTTCAAGGACTGGTATGTCGCCTGCGACAATATCTGGTCATGCGAAGCGGGAACGCTGTCCGACGATGCATCCGAGCTGTTCACGGCGCAGGTCGTGCGCATCCGCCGCGAGGGCGGCCCAGATGCACCGTTCCGCATCGAGCTCACCCCGCAGGAAGAGCAGGCCAAAGGGCCGGCTCGGCTGGTAATCGATGACGGCAAGCCGCACTCTGGCACGCCCGACAGCGAAGGCGACACCTGGCTCGACGAGGCGCAGTCGATGGCGATTGCGCGCGGCCTCGCCAACGGCAAGAGCGCCAGGGTGGTGCTCTCGGACGGCTCCGCCATCCCGATCTCGCTCGCCGGATCG
>NZ_LSIS01000232.1:0-1330 GCF_001556365.1 Blastomonas sp. CCH1-A6
ACCGGATTTGTTCGCCCTTAGCGTGCAGATACGTCACTTTCGTGTAGTCACCCCTAGCAAGTGAGACTGGCGCGGCAGAGCTTCCGCTGAGCGATGCAAGTATGGTGCGGACATAGCTGCGCGTTTCAGCAAAGGGCGGAATTCCGCCATGCTTGTCGACGTTGCCCGGACCGGCATTGTACGCAGCCAAAGCAAGATGCCACGAGCCAAAGCGATTGAGCTGCTCACGCAGGTACCGCGCTCCCCCGCGGAGGTTTTCAACAGGGTCCCAAGGATCTGAAACGCCAAGATAGTTTGCGGTCCCCGGCATCAGCTGCGCCATGCCCATGGCCCCGGCAGGACTGCGCGCAAAGGGCTGGTAGCGGCTTTCATGAGCAACGAGCGCGTCAAACAGCCGCACAGGAACGCCGGCTTCGCAAGCGGCTGCAGCGACGTGGCGGAAATAGAGACGGCGTCGCGATTGTGCCACCTCGGACAGGTCATAGCGCGGGAAGTATCCTCCAGAGAGGCAATCGGGATCTGACCCGAGTCTTGATGCATTCACCAGCGTGGGAATGACGGCAGAGTTTCCGCGTCTCATCCAGGACGGGATGTAGAACAATGGGGGCGTGGGACTGACAGGGGTGATCGCCTCTTCCGCAAAGGCAGTCCCTTCACCCCCGGGAACGGGCTGCTTGGCCTCCGGCTGCCCGGTCGGGGGTTTGACAGGCACTCCGGGCACCAGGACCGAGAATTCTGGGGGTGTGCTGCTCGAGAAGTCTTCAAGCTTGGCCTCTTGGCCTGCCGCTTGGCTGCTGAGCGCGATGAGCGCTGCGATGAGGTAGAATTTCATAACCACACCTTTCGGCATGGCTTGAGTACCGCCGAATAAGGTTATCGAGAAGGCTCAGCTGGCGCAAGCGTCGTATGGATTTGGCGAGGTAAGCACCGCACCAGCAGCTGCCGCCCCAGACCCGGCGGTCGTTCCTCGCCACACATCAAAGTGACCGCTTTTGTCGAAATCTGCCACTCAGCTCGATCGAGCGGACCGAAAGCTGCGACCACATCGCATATTCTGGTCGAACGAACGTGGACCGAAACTGTGATCGGCCGTTGGAACTGCATCGGCACCGGAGTTCATCACTGCAAGAGTAGACGCAGCCGAGTGGTGCTATAGGGTACGCTTACCTGCAGGATGCAGTCAGTTATCTGGCTTCGGCCAGCACAGAGTTTAGGGTCGAGACTCAATCACAGCCAGAATGCCACAGCGGCAGCGAGGCTTACGGCTGAGAGGAAGTTTCTGGCGAGCTTGTCGTATCGGGTAGCGATGCGGCGGAAGTCCTTGAGGCGG
>NZ_LSIS01000023.1:0-639 GCF_001556365.1 Blastomonas sp. CCH1-A6
CCGGAGCTAACCCAAGGAAGGCCGCGACGTGTCGTCGGCTTTCGAACTTTCGGCAAAAAACCTCTGCAACCAACATTGCCGCGCTGTTCGGACCAATGCCCTTCAGCTGCTCAAGGCGAACCGCTTTCTCTCGGCATGGGAAGGTAGACTCCTCATGGAGCACAACTTCAGCGCGGTCCCGCTCGATGTCCTTGATCTGATCGTTGAGCAACGCGAGCCGTTCGAAACAGCGCTCAATTTGTCGACGAAGGTTTGGTGGCAAAGGCCGCCCATCGCCGGTGCGCGTGTCGTCGAGCTGTTTTGACCAGTCACCACCCTTGATGGCCTTGACAGTTCGTATGCCCTGTAATGCAAGTAGCCCCCTGATCCGAGAGATAATTCGGGTGCGCTCGTGCACGAGATCGCCGCGCTCCCGCATTACTCTGCGTGCGTCCTCTTCTTCGGGGGAGGGCACGTCCACGACACGGCACACGCTTTTGTCGCCAGCGAGATAGGCTTTGAGGATCCCGATCATGGCTTCGGCGTCGATGCGGTCGGTTTTTGCGCGCCTGCCTCGCCGCGACACGAGGAAGCTGGCGGGATCCAGCACATATGTATCGATGTCGTTCGACCGCAGTAGCCTTGCGAGCCAGAAGCCAT
>NZ_LSIS01000233.1:0-3420 GCF_001556365.1 Blastomonas sp. CCH1-A6
TTGAAGCCGCTGCCGTTAGCGATTCTCATGGCCCACGTCAATGTCTCAATGCCGCCCGGTGGCGCGATCGCGGCTATTTCTGGCAGGAACGGCACCAGAAGGTCGACCGGCCCGATTGTACCACCCGCTCGACCGTGCCGCCGCACGGGCAGGTCTCGCCCTCGCGCCCGTAAACGCGCCATTGCTTGGCGAAATAGCCCAGCTGTCCGTCGGGCCGGGCATAATCGCGCAGCGTCGATCCACCCGCCAGAATCGCGTCGGTCAGCACCGCCTTGATCGCGGCCACCAGCGGTTTCAGCTTGGCGGGGCCGATCTGCCCGGCGGCGCGCAGCGGCGAGATTCGCGCCATGTTGAGCGCCTCGCAGACATAGATGTTGCCCAGGCCCGCGACGATTCGCTGGTCGAGCAGCATCGCCTTGATCGGAGAGGCGCGGCCCGCCAGGCGCTCGCGCAAATAGGCGGGGGTGAATTCGTCGCCCAGCGGTTCCGGACCCATAGCGGCGAAGGAGGGGAAGCTCGCCAGCGCATCGGTGGTCACCAGGTCGACCGAGCCGAAGCGGCGCGGATCGAACAGTGATAGCCGGTGCCCCGATTCGGTCTCGAGCACCAGATGGTCGTGGGTGCCGATCTCTTCGGGATCGATCCGCCACCGCCCCGACATGCCGAGATGGAACACCATCGAATCGCCCCGGTCGGTGCCCAGCAGCCCGTATTTGGCCCGCCGGCCGAGCGAGATGATCCTGGCCCCCGTCATGCGCTGGCCAAGATCGACCGGGAAGGCGCGGCGCAGGTCCGCGCGGCGCGCGACGACACTGGTCAGGCGCACGTCCTGCAGCACGGCGGCGAGCCCGCGCACGGTGGTTTCGACTTCGGGAAGCTCTGGCATAAAAAGCGCTGCTATCAGGCTTTGCGCCGGGCACAAAGATGCTTACATGGCGGCCATGACCGAGACAGTGCCCTTTGGCTATCAGGATATCGACCCGGCGGAAAAGCAGGGCCGGGTTGGCGGCATCTTTTCGAACGTCGCGGGCAAATATGACATCATGAACGATGTCATGTCGGGCGGCATGCATCGGCTGTGGAAGGACCGCTTCGTCCGCCGGGTCAAGCCGCGCGCGGGCGAGGACATTCTCGACATGGCCGGCGGCACCGGCGACATCGCCTTCCGCATGGTCCAGTCGGGCGCGAACGTCACCGTCGCGGACATCAACCAGGACATGCTCGATGTCGGCATCGAACGCGCGGTCGCGCGCGGCGAGGACCGGCTGGTCTGGTCGTGCCAGAATGCGGAAGCCCTGAAATTCCCCGATCGCAGCTTCCACGCCTACACCATCGTCTTCGGCATCCGCAACGTCACCTATATCGACAAGGCACTGGCCGAGGCGCACCGCGTGCTCCGCTATGGCGGGCGCTTCTTCTGCATGGAATTCGCGACGACCGAATGGCCGGTCTTTGGCGAGGTCTACGATGCCTATTCGCACCATCTGATGCCGCGCCTGGGCCAGATGATCGCGGGCGATGCCGACAGCTATCGCTATCTCGCCGAATCGATCCGCCGCTTCCCCAAGCCGCCGGTATTCGAACAGATGATCAAGGACGCCGGGTTCACCGCCACCAGGGTCGAGCCGATCCTGGGCGGCGCGGTCAACATCCATAGCGGCTGGAAGGCGTGATGGGGGCAGGGCCGGCGCAGCGGCGGGGGTTTGGCATCCGTCCATGACCCGTCCGCGCACGCATATCCTGCGGCTCCTGAAATGGGGTCGCATCCTTGCGCGTCATGGGGCGCTGAAAGGTCTGGAGGCTGCGCCGCAGACCCCGCCCGAGGTCCGCCGCCTGTTCCGCCTCGCGCGCTTCGGCGCGAGCGTGCCTGCCGTTCCCGACTATGCCGGGGCCTTCCGCGCGATCGGCCCGGCAGCGATCAAGCTCGGCCAGACGCTCGCCACCCGGCCCGATCTGGTCGGCGAGGAAGCCGCGAACAATCTGCTGACGTTGCAGGACAGCCTGCCGCCGGTGCCGTTCGAGGATATCCGCGCCGAGATCGAGCAGGGGCTGGGCGGCCCGCTCGAGAAATTCTTCAAATTCGTCGAACCCATGCCGGTGGGAGCGGCCTCGGTTGCGCAGGTGCATCGCGGGCGGACGACCGACGGACGCGATGTCGCGATCAAGGTGCTGCGCCCGGGCGTGCGCAAGAATTTCGCGCGCGACATCGACACCTATGAATGGGCGGCCGCGCATCTGGAATCGCTGGGCGGCGAGGCCACGCGGCTGCGCCCGCAGCTCACCATCGCCAATTTCAAGCGCTGGACCTTGCGCGAACTCGACCTGCGGCGCGAGGCAGCGAGCGCGTCCGAGCTTGCCAGCGCGATGGATGGCCATCCGGGTTATCGCGTTCCCGCGATCGACTGGGACCGCACCTGCGGCACGGTGATGACGCTCGAATGGATCGACGGCATCAAGATTTCGAACCGCGAAGCCTTGATTGCTGCGGGCCACGACCTGCCCGATCTCGCGCGGCGGCTGGTACTCGCCTTTCTGCGCCAGGCGATCGCGGGCGGCTTCTTCCATGCCGACATGCACCAGGGCAATCTGTTCGTCGCCCCGGACGGCACCATCGTTGCGATCGATTTCGGCATCATGGGCCGCATCAACCGCCAGGCGCGCTTCTGGCTGGCCGAAATCCTCTATGGCCTCACCACCGGCAATTACCGCCGCGTCGCCGAGATCCATTTCGAGGCGCAGTACGTGCCGAGCTATCACAATGTCGACGAGTTCGCGACCGCGCTGCGCGCGGTGGGCGAGCCGATGCGCGGCAAGCCGGTGAGCGAGCTGTCGGTCGGGCAGATGCTCGACGGGCTGTTCGCGATCACGCGCGATTTCGACATGAAGACCCAGCCGCACCTGCTGCTGCTGCAGAAGACGATGGTGATGGTCGAGGGCGTCGCGACCCAGCTCGACCCCAATATCAACATGTGGGATGTCGCAGCGCCTTATGTGCGCGACTGGATCCGCGGCGAGCTGGGCCCGGAAACACTGCTCGCCGACCGGATCAACACCGATGTCGCGACGCTGCTGCGCCTGCCCGACCTGATCCGCCGCCTCGAGGAGCGCGTGCCGAAAAAGGGTGGCGCCCCCGAACCGCCGCCGGTGCCGAAAATCCCGCTGATCTGGGACCGCAAACGCCGCGTACGCGGCGGCGGCGGCTTCTGGAGCCATCTGGCCGCGCTGGTGATTGGCGCGGGCGCAGGCGCGGCAGCACTGCTGGCCTGGGTGCATTGACGTAATGCCTGCTCTCTCCCCTTGAGGGGAGAGACGCGAGACTTGGCAACTCGCTGCCTAGTCGCAGCTGAGAGGGCGTTAGCCAGCGCCACCGTCGCGCATCCCCCCTCCCAACCCTCCCCCCTGAAGGGGAGAGGGCTCTAT
>NZ_LSIS01000234.1:0-10875 GCF_001556365.1 Blastomonas sp. CCH1-A6
GGAGAGGCAGCGAGACTTGGCGACGAAGGAGCCTAGTCGCAGCGGTGAGGGTGATTGGGCGGCCGCGCGGACTGGCGCGGCATCGCACGGTTCGCACAATCCGGCACGAACACCCCCACCCTACCCTCCCCCATCAAGGGGGAGGGCTTGAGCGACTGTAGCAGTTTGCACTTCGACAATGTCCAAATATTGCGACAAACATCTGTCAAACTTTCTGGACAGGTGCTAGCATCGCACAATGACCCGGCTCTTCCCAGACTGGCCCAGCCATGCGGCATGAACCGATCATCGTCGCGGGCGCGGGCATGGGCGGATTGAGCGCCGCTGCCTTGCTCGCGGCGGCGGGCGAGCCGGTGCTGGTGGTCGAGCGGCAGAAGACCCCCGGCGGCAAGCTGCGCGAGGTGATGGCCGAAGGCCGTCCGGTCGATGGCGGGCCGACGGTGTTCACCATGCGCTGGGTGTTCGAGCGGCTGTTCCAGGACTGCGGCGGCGATCTCGACGCTGCGATCCCGCTCACCCCCGCCAGCCTGATCGCGCGCCATGCCTGGGGGCCGGACGCGCCGTTCGACCTGTTCGCCGATTTGGGCGAAAGCGAATCCGCGATCGGCGACTATTTCGGCGCGCGCGATGCCGCGGGTTTCCGCACCTTCTGCGCCGAGGCGGCGCGCATTTTCAACGTGCTGCGCGAACCCTATTTGGAGGCCCCGGCGCCCACCCCCTTCTCGCTGGTGACGCGCATCGGCCTCAGGCGCTTGCCCGAGACGATGGCGATCCGCCCCTATCAGGCGATGTGGAAGGCGCTGGGCCGCCATTTCCACGACCCCCGGCTGCAGCAGCTGTTCGGCCGCTATGCCACCTATTGCGGATCGTCGCCGTTCGTCGCGCCCGCCACCTTGATGCTGATCGCGCATGTCGAGCAGGACGGGGTGTGGCTCGCCGACAACGGCATGCACTCGATCGCGACGGCCATCGCGGACCTCGCGCGCAGCAACGGCGCGCAATTCCGCTATGACGCGCCGATTGCCGAGATCGTCACCGAACATGGCCGCGCCGCCGGCGTGCGGCTCGAATCGGGCGAGGTCATCCGTGGCCGCGCGGTGGTGTTCAACGGCGATCCCGCCGCGCTCAACATCGGCCGGCTCGGCGAGGCGGCGCGCAAGGCGGTGCCGCCGGTGCCGCCGAAACAGCGCTCGCTCTCCAGCATGACCTGGCTGATGAACGCAAAGACCGCCGGTTTTCCGCTCGTCCGCCACAGCGTGTTCTTCTCGAACGATTATCGCGCCGAGTTTGACGCGATCTTCGGTCGCGGCGCGGTGCCCGAGGCGCCGACCATCTATATCTGCGCGCAGGACCGCGACGACCATAGTGCGCGCGCGCCGCCGGGTCCCGAGCGGCTGCAGCTCATCGTCAACGCGCCAGCCAATGGCGACACCAGGCAAAGTTCACAGGCGGAGATCGACCGATGCGAGAGGCAAGTTTTCGGCTTCCTGGAGGCCTGTGGCCTGACGATCGACCGTTCGCCGGACAATTCGCATCTGGTGACCCCGTCGGATTACGAGCGTCTGTTCCCGGCGACGGGCGGCGCCCTTTACGGCCGGGCGACCCATGGCTGGAAGGCGGCTTTCCAGCGGCCCGGGGCAGCGAGCCGCTTGCCGGGGCTCTATCTGGCCGGGGGTGGCATTCACCCCGGCGCCGGGATCCCGATGGCGAGCCTCTCCGGCCGCTTGGCGGCAGAGCGGCTGCTTGCGGACCTGCCTTCGATGCGGTCGTCCCGCCGGGCGGCTATGCCTGGTGGTATATCGACGCGCTGAGCGACGACGGAAAGCACGGCCTCACCATCATCGCGTTCATCGGCAGCGTGTTCTCGCCTTATTATCACTGGTCGGGGCGCGGCGATCCGGACAATCATATCGCGATGAACGTCGCGCTCTATGGCCCGGGTGGCGGCTGGTGCATGACCGAGCGCGGCTCGAAGCATCTCGCACGCGATCACGACCATCTCGTCATCGGCCCCAGCGCGATGCACTGGGACGGCACCAGCCTGCGCATCGACCTGATGGAAATCACCGCGCCGATCCCGCGCCGGGTACGCGGCACGATCCGCGTCTATCCGCACATGATGCCGCAGACCCAATGGCCGCTCGACCTCGCAGGCAACCATGCCTGGCGCCCGATCGCCCCGCGCGCGGCGATCGAGGTCGACATGAAGAGCCCATCGCTCAGCTGGCGCGGCGAGGGCTATATCGACAGCAATGCCGGGATCGAGCCGCTCGAGCGCGGCTTTTCCGACTGGCACTGGTCGCGCGCGCATCTGGGGCGCGATTCGGTGGTGCTCTATGAAGGCCAGCGCCGCGACGCCAGCCGCTTCGCCATGGGCCTGCGCTTTGCCGAGGACGGCACGATCAGCGAGGTCGAACTGCCCCCCGAACGCGTGCTGCCCAAGACCCTGTGGCGCATGCCGCGCATCACGCGCGCGGATGCGGGTGCACCGGTCGAGATCCGCCGCACATGGGAGGACACGCCCTTCTATTCGCGCACCGCGCTGAAGACGCGGCTGTTCGGGGAGAGTGCCGAGGCGGTGCACGAGAGCCTGTCGCTCGACCGGCTGGAAAAGGGGATCGTGAAGCTGATGCTGCCGTTCCGGATGCCAAGGCGGGGGTGAGGGTGGCTTTTGGGGCCGAGGTTGGTTGCCGGAATGGCGGGGTTTTGGTGGAAACCCGACGCCAACCTTGTTAGTGTTTTGCTTATGTGGACGACCCAAACGATCAAAAAGGGCGCCGTGGCATTCATCGTCATCGCGACCGCAATTTTCTTCGTTGTTTTTATAAGCGCACCGAGAGCCAACAAAACAATTGGCACCCTCCTCCGTCTCGAAGATGTGCCGTCATCACTCGCAAACGCAGAATGTGAAACATGGGGCATGACTGACGTGCTAGCGACATGCGCTTTCGAGATTGACCCGCGGGACTTCGCATCCTTGCTGACCGGTTGGGACTTTAGTCAAATGCCTGCCTCAGGTGGCAGCTACGAATATTCTGGCGGACCAAAGGTTGGGCGCGAATTTCCAGTGGCGGTCGAATTTTCCGTGTCACCAAACGAATTTGAATCTGGCGGCCGTGTCTCCGTAGTCGCGGACAAGGCACGGTCTCGGGTTCAATTGGATTACTACGAGGAATAGCCGTTATGGCAGCAAAGGCGTTGCATGCCGAACGGCAGGAATAATGCGCACCAAGTTGATAGCAGACTGTTGGTGTATCGCGGTCAAGCTGCCACTTTCCACCAACCGCTTGCCTGCGAAGGCAGGCATCCATCTCCTGCTCTTGCGCCAGGCGCAGCGCTTGGGAGATGGGCCCCTGCCTTCGCAGGGGAGCGGGTGGTTTGTGGGGCGGGGTTCGAGATTGCGCCGGGCCTCTTCGCGGCTTCGCGTGAATCAGATTTCTCACGCGAAGGCGCGGAGGGGGCGGGCGTGTTCATCGAAAGGCTGCGCGATGCGCGTTCCCCTCCCTGCAAGGGAGGGGTTAGGGGTGGGTGTGCGGTCGCGCGCATTGGTGAATGGCGGAGCGCGAGGATGACCCACCCCCTGCCCCTCCCTTTCAGGGAGGGGAGTTTTGTGCGGGTCGCGCCCAGCCCATCTGCTGACCATCGAGCGGCATGAGCGCTGCGTGCGCCCCGCGCTAATCTCAGCGGCTATAAACGCCGTCATGCTGAACTTGTTTCAGTATCCATCGTGCCCGATCAGCCGAAGCCGCATGGGGAGAAATGGGCCCTGAAACAAGTTCAGGGTGACGGGCTGGATCAGCTCGGAGGCCACAGTTGGCAGCCGCCGTACCTCAAGCCACCGCCTTCCGCCGCACGCCCGGCGCGGGCGGGTCGACCGGGGCACCGGCAAAGCATTGCGCGATGGCCATCCAGGCGGTGGCATTCGGCCCCGTGACCTTGAGCGCCGTGTCCGCGATGTTGCGCGTCTGCGTCACCACCTGGCAGAATTCGGCCGCATCACCCTCGATCAGTTCGCCGTCCGCCGGTTCGCCGAAGACCCACAGCTCGCCCGACGGCGCGGTCAGGCGAAGCTGCGGCACGGGCTGGGGCGGCTCCAGCTTGCGGTTCTTGAACGTCCAGCCATAGGTGTTGAGCCCGAGCACGCAGATATTCTTCAGCGCATCGCCATTCTCGCGATCCACGCCCAGCACGTCGAAGATCGCCTGGGCATGCGCCCAGCTTTCCATCAGCCGCGCGGTGATCGACGAGCGCGCGCTCATGCTCGGCCCGGCCCAGGGCACGCGCTGCGCGGGATCGGCCTCGGCGAAATCGGCGGCGACCGCGCGATAGGTTTCGGCCCATCGGGCGATCAGCGCCTGGCCGGTCAGCCCGTCGAGCCAGACGCGCTCGAAGCTGTTCAGATCCCCGCCCTTGGCGATGATGCCGCCGACCTGACGCATGAAGGCTTTGAACGCGTCCTCGTCCTTGAGCGAGAGCTGCGCGGCCTGGTTCCAGACGTGCAGATGGCCGATCACGTCGCTGATCGTCCAGCCCTTGAACGCGGTCGGCGTCGCGAGCGTCGCTTCGTCGAGCGGCGCGACCAGCCCAAGAATACGGTCGCATTCGGTGAGGAAATCGGCGGCCTGCTGCATCACAAAAAGCCCTTAAGCTCGGCCTTGAACCGGTCGAACTGGTCATGGTGCAGCCAATGCCCGGCATCGGCGAACTTGGCGAGGCGCGCGTTCTGGAACAGCTCCATCCGGCCATCAGCCTCGGGGTCAGAGGCCCAGCTCTTCTCCCCCCAGCACAGCAGCGTCGGGCAGCTGATGCGCTGCCAGAGCTGGTGCATGTGCTCGGGCGGAATGTCGAGGATCGGCCAGATGCGGATATGCGGGTCGAACTTCCAGCTATAGGTGCCGTTCTCGTTGCGGATCACGGCGTGTTCGCACAGGTGCCGCGCCTGTTCGGCGGTGAGATAGCTGTTCTCCGCGTGCATCCGCGACAGCGCTTCCTCGAAGCTGTCATATTCGCGGTGCTTGCGCGTCGCCTTGGCGCGCTTGTCGGCATACCATTTGCGCCAGTGCTCGTGCACCGGGGTGGCGTTGCGCTCCTCGATCATCTTCGGCGACGGCCCCAGCCCCTCGATCGCGACGATCTTGCGCACCTTTTCGGGATACAGGCCCGCATAGCGCAAAGCGGTATTGCCGCCGAGCGAATGCGACACGATGGTCACCTGGTCATAGCCGAACTGCTCGACCAGCTGCGACAGGTCGTAGACGAAGTTCATGATCGGGTAGTTGCCGTCGGCAGTCCATTGCGAATCGCCATGGCCGCGAAGGTCCGGCGCGATCACGTGCCAGTCGTCCTGCAATTCGCTGGCGATCCAGTCCCAGGAGCGGCAATGGTCCTCGCCGCCATGGACCAGGATCAGTGGCGGGGCGTCAGCATTGCCCCAATCGGCATAATGCAGCCGCAGCCGCTGCGAGAAATAGGTCTGCGAGGAAGGTCCGGTGGCTTTCATGTCCCGACCTTAAGCGGCTTTGTGCGCAAAAGAAAAGTGGCTTTGGGCAACGGGTTCGGGTGACGCTACGGCAGGCTTGGCGGCACGCATCGCAGGCACGAAAAAGGCCGGAGAAGCGCTGTGCTTCCCCGGCCTTTTCGGGTGTCATGGATCGAGAGGATCAATCCAGACGGGCAAGTTCCTTCTTCGAAAGCGAGGTCGTGACCTTGCCTTCGGCGGCGGTCAGGGTCGAGGCGCCGATGCGCACGACCTTGCCCTTGTAGATGACCAGAGCCGAACCGTCTTCGAGAACGCGGGTCACCTTGCCGACGCGCTTGCCTTCGGCGTCGTAGATGGTCTGGTTCTTCGAGATCAGGGCGTCGTCCTGCGCGAAGGCGGGAGCGGCGGTGGCGGCCAGGAGAACGGCGCCGAGCAGTGCGGAACGAAGGTTCATGATGGCATTCCTTTCAATCGCGGGGGAGGACGTTGGCCCTGTATGGGCGGTATTCTTGTGACCGCCATTTAAGTGAGCGATTGATAGGTTTCAATACGCAATGTTGCATTTGCGAATGATATTTTTGCGAGGCTAGATGCAAATTTTGCAATTATTCTGAGGATGTATTGAAATTCAATATGTTAGCTATTCGCGCATCGTTGTGCATCGCAACAAAGTTGCGCTTTTGACACGTATAGCTGGGCTATCAGCTTCGATTCAGGCGTGGTCAAGCGCGCCTACTGCAGCCGGATCGAAGTAGAAGGGCCGGATTTCGGTGACCCGGCCCTGCTCGATCCGAAACGTTTCGGCGAGCGGCATCGCTGCGCGCTTGCCCGTCGCCCTGGACGTCAGATGAAAGGTCACGAGACTGACGACATGGCCATCGCCCGCCGTCATCGCGTGGAATTCGATCTCGGGGTCCTGCCAGTGCGCCATGACGATGCCATGCAGACGCCGCAAGGCATCGCGCCCGCGATAGGTGCCGGCATAAGGCAGGCCCTCGGCCTCGTGAATCACCAGATCGGGCGAGAGCAGCGCCTCGCACGCCGCCCAGTCGCCCGCACCGGCATGGGCATAGACGGCCTGGACGATGGCCTTGAGCTGCGATTCCCCGGTCATGGCCCCCTGCAGCAATCAGAGCTTCAGCATCTGCTTGCCACGATTGGCCCCGGAGAACAGCCGCTGCATCGTCTGCGGCGCGTTCTCGAAGCCGTGCTGGATATCCTCGCGATAGGTCAGCTGCCCCTCGTGCACGAAGCCCGCGAGCCGCTTGCGGATGGCAGGGAACTCCGCCGCCCAGTCGAGCACGATGAAGCCGGTCATCGTCGCGCGGCGGAAGATCAGGTTGAAATAGTTCTGCGGTCCAGCGGGCATCTGCCCGGTCTCGTAGCGGCTGATCCCGCCGCAGATGACGACGCGCGCGCCCGTCGCGATCTGGCTGAGCATGTCGTCGAGGATCGCGCCGCCGACATTGTCGAAGATCACGTCGACCCCGCGCGGGCATTCGCGCTTGATCGCTTCGCGCACGCCGCCCGCCTTGTAGTCGATCGCGGCGTCATAGCCCGCCTCTTCTACCAGCCAGGCGCACTTGTCCGCGCCGCCCGCGATGCCGACCACGCGGCACCCGGCGATCTTCGCCAGTTGGCCGACCACCGATCCGGTCGCCCCTGCCGCGCCCGAGACCAGCACGGTATCGCCCGCAACCGGCTTGCCGATCTTGAACAGCCCGCAATAGGCGGTAAGCCCGGTGGTGCCGAGCACCGACATCATCGCGGTCGGCGGCAGTTCGGGATCGCACGGCACCAGCCCCTCGCCGTCGGAGAGGTGATATTCGGTCCAGCCGGTCGATCCGATCACCATGGTGCCGACCGGGAACTTGCCGCCGTTCGATTCGATCACCTCGGATATGCCCGAACCGCGCATCACCTCGCCGATCTCGGTCGGCGCGACATAATCGGCGATATTCTCCATCCAGCCTTTCTGCGCCGGATCGAAGCCCAGATAGTGCGTCTTCAGCAGCATCTGCCCCGGCCCCGGCGGCGGCAGCTCGCGCGTGACGAGTTCGAAATCGCTGTCCTGCACGGGGCGGCCGCGCGGGCGGCCTGCGATCAGCCATTGGCGGGTGGTGGTCATGATTTGCTCCTGTTTAGGCTCGAATAAGATCCGTTTGTCCCGAACGAAGCCGAGGGACGTCGCGCATACGTCCCTCGACTTCGCTCGGGACAAACGGGAGGGGGTGACTAGGAAGCGTTACCCAATCTGCCGCTCGCCCTCCTGCCAGTAGAGCTTGCGCAATTCCTTCTTGAGCACCTTGCCCGAAGGGTTGCGCGGCAGTTCGTCGACGAAATCGATACTCTTGGGGCATTTGAACCCCGCGATCTGCGTGCGCGCAAAGGCGATCAGATCGTCGGCGCTCACGCTTTCGCCCGCCCTGGTCACGACGATCGCCTTGACCGCCTCGCCCCAGCGGGCATCGGGCACACCGATCACCGCGCAGTCGCGCACCGCCGGGTGGTGGTGCAGCGCGTTCTCGACCTCGGCGGGATAGATATTTTCCCCGCCCGAGACGATCATGTCCTTCACCCGGTCGTACAAATAGAGATAGCCGTCAGCGTCCCGGTATGCCGCGTCGCCGGTGCGGTACCAGCCATCGACAAACGCGCCCGCATTGGCCTCGGGCAGATTGTGATAGCCCGCCATCACCAGTGGCGCGCGCACCCAGACCTCGCCGACCTCGCCCGGCGCGCGGTCCTGCCCGTCCTCGCCGACGATGCGCAATTCGACATCGGGGAAAGGCTTGCCGCAGCCCTTCATCCGGGGCGTGCCCGCGACATCATGGTCCTCGGGAGGCAGATAGACGATCGTGCCGCTGGTCTCGGTCGCGCCGTACATCTGCACGAACTGCGCATTGGGGAACATCTGCATCGAGCGGCTGAGCACATCGAGCGGAATGGGCGACGCCCCATAAGGCAACACGCGCATCGAGGAAAAATCCGCACCCGCAGCATCGGGATGGTTGAGGATCATGTTGAGCACCGCAGGCACCGCGAACATCTTGGTGATGCCATGGCGCTGCACCGTGGCGATGATCGCGGCCACGTCGGGCTGGGCCAGGATCACCCCGGTGCCGCCGCCGTTCAGCGTCTGCATCACCCAGGCGGTGCCGCCGATATGGAAGAGCGGCATCGCCACCAGCGACACGTCGCTCGGCCACCAGGCCGCCCAGTCTTCGCCGATCTTGCGGCCCTGGCTGAGCGATGCGGTGAGGCTGCCGTGCGTGAGCAATGCCCCCTTCGGATGGCCCGTCGTGCCCGAGGTATAGAGCTGGACCGCGACATCCGCGGGGTCCAGCGCGGCCACGCGCTCATCCGGCGCAAAGCCCTGCACCCAGGCGCGAAAAGCGGGCCGTCCCTCGAATTCGCCATCGCTGAGCAGGATCGTCTCGAGCCTGGCCTCGGCGCGCACCGCCAGCGCATTGTCCAGCACCGCCGATTGCGTCAGCAGGAAGCGCGCGCCCGCATCCTGGACGATATAGGCGATCTCGCGCGGGACCAGCCGCCAGTTGACCGCCACCGTCACCGCACCGATGCGCAGCGCGGCGATCAGCAGGATGACATAGTCGATATGGTTGAGGCCGAGAAACGCCACCCGGTCGCCCTTGGCGATGCCGCTGGCCTTGAGCGCGGCGACGCAGCGGCAGGTCAGATTGTGCAGCTCCGAATAGCTCAGGCCTGCATCGTCCTGGATCAGTGCGGTCTTGTCCGGGGTCGTGGCCGCGCCACGCGCCACCATGTCGGCGATCATGCTCATCGCGTCAGCGTGCCATCGCCTGGGCGTAGAGATCGCCATCGGCGGGGTAGAAATTGCAGTGGAATCCGCTCGGCACGCGGAACGGCACGTGCACCCGCGCGATCGGGCCCGAGGCGATGTCGAGCGCGTGGAAGATCGCAAGCTCGCTGCCCGGCGCATTAGCGCGGTGGACCAAAGTCATCGCATAGCCGTCGGCTTCGCCCTCCGGCCCCGTCTTGGCCCCCAGGCGCGGCGCGAAGATCAGTTCGCCGGCAGCTGAACCCTTTCCGAAATGATAGATATCCTCCGCGCCGGTTTGCGTATCGAAACGAAGCACCGCATCTAGCCCCTCGGCCCGGGCATCGCGCGATTCGAGGTTGATATTGGCAAAGGCCTGGCGCGTCCGCCGTGTCATCAGCCGGTCGTCGGGACGCGGGAATTGCAGGTCGCGCTCGTTGATCACCTCCTCGCGCAGCATGTCGGTGTTCGCCTGAAGGTCTATCGTCCAGCGGCGCAGGCTCTGGCGCGTGCCGGCATGCGTCGCGCGCACCCCGGTCTCGTCGGGGAACAATGCGGTACCGTTGGCGGCGGCGACATCGGCGATGATCTTGCCCCCTTCTTCCCAGACGTTGAGCTCGTGGAACATGTGGCGCGGCTCGTATTCGAACCAGCGCACGTCACTGGCACTGCCCCGGCGCGGCATCACCGCGAGCTTCGACGGGCGATCGTTGACCCAGGCGGTCATCGGCCCGCCGCGCATGAAGCGGCCGAGATCGGTGTCGATCGGCAGTACCGGAAACACCACCCAGTTCTCGGTGACGAAGAACGTGTGCATCAGGCTCATGTGGGGCACGGGAATGATCTCACTGTGCGTCAGCGCCCCTGTGCGGTCGATAATGTCATAGCGGATTTCCGCCGCGCCCATCGGCCCGTTGATCATCGCACCGATATTGATCAGCTCGCCGGTGGCATGGTCCAGCTTGGGATGCGCGGAAAAGGTCGTGGAGATCGTCCCACCATAATGCTCCTCGCCGATGGTGCTGAGGTCGCGCGGATGCATCTCCACCGGCGGCGCGCCTTCCATCAGCGCGAGCAGCTTGCCGCCATGCACGATAATGTTGGTGTTCGCGGTATTGTAGCGCTTGCCCTGCACCGAGGGGTCGGCGGTCATCGGATTGCCGAACACGCCGAACAGCCGCTCCCCCGCCGCCCGTTCCAGCTCGAACTTCTCGGTCCGGACCCAGCGGTTGCGCATCGCGACGCGGCCATTCTCGATAAAGAAGCCATAGACCATGCCGTCGCCGTCGAACCAGTGATATTCGTCGCCGCGCGTCGGGTGCAGCGGTTCGGGCCCGTTGCGGTAGAAGACCCCGGCCAGATCATCGGGAATCTCGCCCTCGATCACCAGATCGGGCGCATCGGCCTCGAAGCGGTTCGGGGCATGGTGTCCGTGCAGGAACGGATGCGGGGGAAAGGGCTTGGCCATGTCTAAGCTTTTGCGATCCCGTTGGGCGTTGCAAGGAAAGGCCCGCCGCCCCGATGAAAAGGACGGCGGGCCAGCAAGAGGCTATCAGAATTCCAGCATCAGTTCCGCGCCGAATTGCCGCGGCGG
>NZ_LSIS01000235.1:0-5739 GCF_001556365.1 Blastomonas sp. CCH1-A6
GGGGAGGGATCAGTGGGTGCGGGTCTCCGCGATCAGGAATTCGGCGTCTTCCAGCGCCGTGATCGTGATCTCGGGTTCGCGGGTGATCGCGGCAGCATCGCGTTCGCCGATCTCGACGCCATTAACGCTCACGCTGCCTGCCGACACCACCAGATAGGCGGCATAAGCCGGGTCGATCCGGTGGGTGATGCTGTCGCCCTTGGCGAGTGTCGCCCCGGACAGCCTTGCATCGGCCCGGATCATCAGCGCGCCCGCCAGGATGTCCTCGTCACGGCCGCTGGCCAGAACTTCCAGCTTGCCCGAACGCTCACCCTTGGGGAATTGCTTGGCATCCCAGCGCGGAGCACCGCCCGCTTCATCGGGGATGATCCAGATCTGGAACAGCCGGGTTTCCTCATCCTCCAGGTTGAACTCGCTATGCGCCACGCCGGTTCCCGCGCTCATCACCTGGACGTCGCCCGCTTCGGTGCGGCCTTCGTTGCCCAGGCTGTCGCGATGGGTGATCGCGCCGGTGCGGACATAGGTGATGATCTCCATGTCGCGGTGCGGATGGGTGGGGAAGCCGCTCCGGGGGGCGATCTCGTCGTCGTTCCAGACGCGCAAGCTACCCCAACCCATGCGGGCCGGATCGTGATAGCCGCCGAACGAGAAATGGTGGCGGGCATTGAGCCAACCGTGATTGGCGTGACCCAGGGTGGAAAAATCGCGTTTCTCGATCATGTCACTTGCTCCTTGCTGGCATCGGACCGATGCCGACGCCTTGGCTTGAGCTACAGATAGTCCTGAGCTATCGTTTCCAAAATAGCCAGTTTGGAAAAGGATTGTTTCCGGAGATGCGACTTCCCGATTTCGAGGCCTGGGCGGTTTTCGCAGCGGTTGCCGATACCGGCAGCTTCACCGGAGCAGCCGATGCGCTCAGCCTGTCCAAGGCCAAGGTGTCCAAGGCGGTCTCGCGGCTGGAGGCGGAACTCGGCACCGTGCTGTTTCACCGCACCTCGCGGCGGCTATCGCTGTCGGCGGCAGGGCGTTCGCTGGTCGATCATGCGCGGCGCATCCGCATGGACGGCGAGGCGGCGGTCGAGGCGGCGCGCGACGAGGCGGTGCTCCTGAGCGGAACCGTGCGCATCGCGGTGCCGATGAGCTTCGGCCTCAGCGCTGTCGCGCCGCTGATCGCGCAGTTCATGGCACTGCACCCCGGCATATTGATCGACATGCACCTGTCCGACGCGCGGGTCGATCTGGTCGATCAGGGTTTCGACATGGCGCTGCGCATCGCGGTGCTGCCCGACAGCAGCCTGCGCGCGATCCGGCTGCGCACCGTCAGTCTCTACCTGATTGCCGCCCCCGGCTATTGCGCGCGCCACGGCACGCCGCACCATCCCGCAGAGCTGGAGGCGCACAAGGCGGTTCATTATGCCAACAGTCCGCAGCCGGGACTCTGGCCGCTGACGGGACCCGACGGGACGCGCGTGCTCGCCCGTTCGCAGCCTGCGCTGATCGTCAACAATGCCGATGCCGCGATGCCCGCCGTTTTCGACGGTCAGTGCATCGCCGCCTTGCCCGATTTCTTTTGCATGGACGGTCTTTCTGACGGGCGGCTGGTGCACCTGCTGCCCGAATGGCGGTTCGAACCGCTGACGCTCAGCATCGTCACGCCGCCCTCGCCGCACCGCCCAGCGCGGGTCGAGGCTCTGATCGCCTGGCTGCGTAAAGGTTTGCAAGGGGAGTAAATTCGCGTTTCATCTCCGTTACCAATTGGAAACCAATTGGCGCTACTCGGTCAAAAGCGACGAACCGAAAAGGACCGTCTAAGTGCCGGAAATGGGAGTCTTTTGAGCCCCTTCGCGCCCTTGCAGGCTTCGGCGACTCGTGGAGTCAGGCCGGTTAATTCAAAATTAACCTTTTGCCCCCAAAAAAATATGGTTAATGTTTTCCTCGTCGATCCGTTCTTGGGTCCAGATGACTGAACGGTGCCGATGGCACGGGCGAAAAGGGGCTGCACATGCGGGTGCTTTTGATCGAAGATGAGCCGACCACGGCCAAGGCAATCGAGCTGATGCTCACGACCGAGGGTTTCAATGTCTATACCACCGACCTGGGTGAGGAAGGCCTCGACCTCGGCAAGCTCTATGATTACGACATCATCCTGCTGGACCTGAACCTGCCCGACATGCACGGCTATGACGTGCTGAAGAAGCTGCGCGTCGCCAAGGTGCAGACGCCGGTGCTCATCCTGTCCGGCATTTCGGAAATGGACAGCAAGGTGCGTTCGTTCGGTTTCGGCGCCGACGATTATGTCACCAAGCCGTTCCATCGCGAAGAGCTGATCGCCCGTATCCACGCCGTGGTCCGCCGCTCCAAGGGCCATTCGCAAAGCGTCATCCGCACCGGCAAGCTGGCGGTCAACCTCGATGCCAAGACCGTCGAGGTCGATGGTGCCCGCGTCCATCTGACCGGCAAGGAATATGCGATGCTCGAGTTGCTTTCGCTGCGCAAGGGCACCACGCTGACCAAGGAAATGTTCCTGAACCACCTCTATGGCGGCATGGACGAACCCGAACTCAAGATCATCGACGTCTTCATCTGCAAGCTGCGCAAGAAGCTGGCGCTGGCCTGCGGGGGCGAGAATTATATCGAGACCGTCTGGGGCCGCGGCTATGTGCTGCGCGATCCGGAGGCCGATGGCGAGGTAATCGCCGCCTGATTACTCCTGAACTACCCTTCACACTTCCTTCTCTTCCATAAAGGGGTCGCGGGCAACCGCGGCCCCTTTTGGCTGTTCGCCAGGCGATGCAGATGCGCGCTTTTGCTTGCCAAGCCGGGCCTCGACGTTAACGGTCGCGCGCCGGGGAGGGCCGAATGACGCATCCATATCGTACGCATGCGCGGGTGCTGACCGCTTCGCTGGTCGGCACGGCGGTCGAATTCTACGATTTCTATATCTATGCCACCGCCGCCGCGCTGGTGTTCGGACCGCTGTTCTTCCCCTCCGAAAGCGCCTCTGCTCAGCTGATGCTGAGCTATATGAGCTTTGGCCTCGCCTTTTTCGCGCGGCCCGTCGGCGCGATCGCCTTCGGGCATTTCGGCGACCGGATCGGGCGCAAGTCGACGCTGGTCGCCTCGCTGCTGCTGATGGGCGGATCGACGCTGCTGATCGCCTTCCTGCCGACCTGGCAGATGGTCGGCTGGGTCGCGCCGCTGCTGCTGTGCATCCTGCGTTTCGGCCAGGGCTTCGGCCTTGGCGGCGAATGGGGCGGCGCGGCGCTGCTGGCGGTGGAGAACGCACCCCCGGGCTGGTCGGCGCGCTTCGGCATGGCCCCGCAGCTCGGCGCGCCGGTGGGCTTCATCGCCGCCAATGGCCTGTTCCTGCTGCTGGGGCTCAATCTGACCGAAGAACAGTTCGTCAGTTGGGGCTGGCGTGTGCCGTTCCTTGCCAGCGGCATCCTGGTCGGGCTCGGCCTATGGGTGCGGCTCAAGATCAGCGAGACACCGGATTTCGCGCGCGTGCTCGAGGCGGAGCGCCCGGCACCGGTGCCGGTGGCGGAACTGCTGCGCCACCATCTGCGCGCGACGCTGGCGGGCACGTTCGCGGTCGTTGCGTGCTTTGCGATCTTCTATCTCTCGACCGCCTTCGCGCTCGGCTATGCCACTACCGCGCTGGGTCATGACCGGACGAGCTTCCTGATCGTCCAGCTGGGTGCGATCCTGTTCCTGGCGCTGGGCATCGTCATTTCGGGCTATCGATCGGACGCGACGAGCAGCGGCCGCGTGCTGATGATCGGCTGCGCGGCGACCGTCGGCGTCGGCCTGATGTTCGGGCCGCTGCTGGGTTCGGGTTCGCTCTGGCTCGCCTGGATCGCCTTGTCGGTCGCGCTGCTGGTGATGGGCTTCGTCTATGGCCCTCTGGGCGCTTGGCTGCCGCAGCAATTCCCCGCGCGCGTGCGCTATACCGGCGCGTCGGTGGCGTTCAACGGCGGCGGCATCATCGGCGGCGCAGTCGCCCCGATCGCCGCGCAGGCACTGGCGGACATGGGCGGCGCGGACGCTGTCGGCCTGTATCTGGCGGCAGCGGGGCTGGTCAGCCTTGCCGGTTTATGGGCGCAACGGGGGCGGGCGGCAGGTTAGCGTTCAGGGATATTGCTGACGGGCGTGGAGAACTGCAGTGATCACGATCGCATCCCGCTCAACTTCGTAAATCAGCAGATAATTCGGATGAACTATGACCTCTCTCGTGCCTTTCACCCGGCCGGGACGATGCATCAGGGGGAAATCGAGCAACTGTCTGGCGTACCGATCGAATTCTGCCTTTAACCGCTCGGCGGCGTCAGGGTTGCGTTCGGCAATATAGCCGATGATATCATCATGATCGGCTCTGGCTTCAGCCGTCCAGATCAGCTGCACGCTGTCGCGCCTTGGCAATGATTTTGTCAGCGCTTGCCATCACCTCCTCATGGGGAACACGGGGTGCGGTCGATTGCAGCGCGCGTTCGACCTTGGCGCGGAACCACGCGTCATAGGCCTCTTCCTCTTCGGACGAGGCGAATTCGGACTCGATCGGGGAATATTTGACCATCGCCTCAGTCTATCACAGCCGCCGCGGGCCGCAACAGCGTGAGCTTGGCCTTGCCGACGACGCGTTCGGCGTCGATCTCGAACCCGGCGACATCGAGGCTTTCCCTGGCCGAGGTTTCCACGCTGATCCAGCTTGACGGCGCGAACCAGCCCAGGCGGCCGAGCTTGTCGAGCGCTACTGCGCCCGCGCCGGTGCCATAAGGCGGGTCGAGCAGCACAAGGTCGAACGGCCTGATCGCCGGGCCGAGCGACAGCGCGGAACTCGGCCGCACCTCGCAGCGCGCATCGGCCCCGAGCAGGCGGATATTGCCCTTGAGCACGTCGATCGCAGGCCGGTCCTGCTCGACGAACACGCACCGCGCCGCTCCGCGCGACAGGGCTTCGAGCCCCAGCGCGCCGGAGCCCGCAAACAGGTCGAGCACGCTCAGTTCCTCGAACGAGCCCAGGCGGCTGGTGAGCATCGAGAACAGCGTCTCGCGGGTGCGGTCGGCGGTGGGACGGGTGGTGTCGCCCGGCGGGGCCTTGAGCTTGCGTCCTCGCCATTCGCCCGAGATGATGCGCAGCATGATCAGGCCTTCTCCCCGGTGGGGGAGGGCGGCATCAGCCCCCTCTCCCAGCTCCGACTAGGCTCGCTACGCTCGCCAAGTCTGCGCAACCCTCTCCCTCGGAGGGGAGAGGGGATGGATCGAACACCCCTCATTTCAGCGTCTTTCTGAACGCAACCACATCGTGGCGGCGCACCTCGTCGATCGCGCCGACTTCGAGCCCTTCGAGCAGGAACGGGCCATAACGCGTGCGGATGAGGCGCGAGACCTTGAGGCCGAGATGTTCGAGCACGCGGCGGACTTCGCGATTCTTGCCCTCGGTCAGCGTCATCTCGATCCAGCCGTTGCGTCCGGTGCGGCGCTCCAGATTGGCGTCGATCTTGCCGTAGCGCACGCCCTCGATGGTGATGCCGTGGATCAGGTCCTCGAGCTGCGCCTGGCTGACCTCGCCGAACGCGCGCGCGCGATAGGTGCGCTCGACCCCTGTCGCGGGCAGCTCCATCTGGCGCTTCAATTCGCCGTCATTGGTCATCAGCAGCAGCCCCTCGGTATTGAGGTCGAGCCGACCGACCGGCATCATCCGGGGCGCATCGGGCGCGACCTTGGCGAGATGCTCGTAGAT
>NZ_LSIS01000236.1:0-12193 GCF_001556365.1 Blastomonas sp. CCH1-A6
CCATGCAGCCCGGTGACCACACCCCAAATTACACCTCATTGACGGACGTGACCCCGGTTGGCGTGGGTGATCCAGCTACCAGGAGAAGCTGCTGCGCGATACGACAGCTTTGCAATCCTGTGCTCGTCCAAACGACAGGTTCGTCTGCCCATGAGGACACTCATTAGCCACTGCGCGATATCGTGAAGCTTAAGGTCCGGGCATGACTGCAAAAGGCGAAACGCACAATTGGCGCGCAGGCAGAAGCCGCAGTGCAGCGATAAGAAAATGATCGACAGCAATAGCGTATTTTGGCATAGTAAAGGCACGGTCTGAAATCGGCGTTTTGATGCGCAGGGAACTCGGCGTGGGAATTACGACAGCGGAAAATTATTTAAATTTCTTATCCGATACATAGACTTAACTTCGTTAAACCTCCGTCTCCGCCACTTCCTGTTACACAGCCCAGCCCTGATGGTCAGCAGCCTCGAAGGACACGGGACTGTCTCTGCTGTTGCCTAGCAGAAGAGCTACCGAAATCACCTGGCGCGGGACACGCAGGCGTCGGGAGCGAGCCGAGCTGTCTGGCCCCAACGGGATGGATCCCCTTCAGGAATGCGCAGGGAGTGGGCATGCAGGAGTTTCGGTAGCCGAACCGCGTTCCGGGTCGGCTTGACTTGCCCCAGCCGACATCTGGCCGCGACGCCATGAGCCGGCGTCGTCGAGCAGAACCTCACATCTGGGCCGCAGGCGGGGATGAAGGACGCCACCACGCCACTATACCGAGTGGGTCGTGGCAGCTTGCGCATGGCTCGAAGCGCGCGGGCATCGCCTGCAAGGGGTTCGGACGACGCTGCTCGCAACCGCAAGCCAGGCACGTGGTCCTGTCACCGTTCCGCCGGATCAGCCCCGCCTGCTCGAACTCGCGGAGAATATCGGCAAACAGCGTTGCCGAGACCGGGTCGTGCGCGCGACCCGTCACGTTGCAAAACGAGCGATAGATTTGCGAGAGGCTGCGCTGGCTGTCGATCTCGAACCACAGCGCCTCGATGGTTTCGTCAACCTCGAGGCGGCTATGCCCATTGTGGATCATGCGGATATCGCCCCTCGAATCGGGATAGAAGCGAAACACCGCCGAGATCTCCCTTACCACTTCAGGCATAGACCCGCCTCAGGGCACAGTCGGACCAGTAGAGCACCTGCCGCACCAGCGTCAGCACTTCGTCCATGGCGGGCTCTTCCAGCCCGAGGCCGAGCACACGATAGCGCAGATAGATGCTGAGCGCATTTTCGGCCTCAGGCGATGGTGGCATCGACCGAAGCGATCTGATCCGCCATTTTCCGAGTGGATTGGTGAAACCATGCGCAAAGCGGATGGCATCCACGCTATGGTCGATGATGTCGAACAGGCGCAGCAGCACCTCGGCCGGATCTCCGCGATCAACCATCCCTTCAAGATCGAGCGCGGCCCCGTCGATCTTGTGCATGCAGCGCTTGATCATGTAGCGGCGGAAATCGCAGGCCTGCGCGGCGGCAAGCAGCGCGCGATAGGCGGGTGTGTCGAAGAGCGGGACCGCGTTCAGAAGGCGATGGATCAGCAGCTCCTGCCGCTCGTCAATGCGCTCTGCGACAAAGTCGACGGGAATATCGAGCGCAGCAATTTCCGCGACCGGCGAGGAGATGGTCCCAGTGTGGAGATATTCCAGATCGATCCGGCGAGCTTTGCCGAAGATCATGTTGATCAGCATATGATCCTTGCGGACGACATGATCGATGCCGTCCAGCGCCAGCTCGCTGACGATCATGACATCGAGATCGGAGGTCTTGTTGCCAAATCCCTCCACCAGCGATCCTGCAAGAAAGATGGCTCCATGCTCGATGAAGCGCTGCGGTATTGCCGGGAGAAATTCGCCCATGTCGACGCCGAAGCGCTGGCAAGCTGCCATGGAAGCATGGGTCGGTAGAGGATGAGTTGTGCCCTGCATTCTACTTGCGAATGACGCCAGGAGGGACAACAATCAAACTATTACACTGATACCGGACATTGGCTGCGGATGAATATCCGCAGCCAATACCACGATCAGGCGACCACGTCTGCGCGAAGCGTACGCAAGGTAGCAGCGAGTTCATTGAGACGGGATTCGACGACGTCGATCTTCTTCGTCACCATCTGCTTGCGATCAAGATACGCAGCACGAGTCACATTTTCAGCCTTTGCCATCATAAATCTCCATTCGAATCATTGTTTTGAATATTGCCCGAACAAACAACTCTGACTGCAGCTAAATTGAATTAGCTACACCAAATTTTCTGGCAATGTTTGCAAGCAGCTTACATGGTCACTATACAAAACACCATCAGATTGTCAACAATGATTCAATAGCCGTATCGACATACTGAATCGTTTCGGCTAAAGATTGAGTATTGTTCATGTTCGTTACGGAGAGGTGTGCAATGACCGGCAAGGGTTCAGACATCCGCATGAGTCGTGCGGTCTACGATCCGGCGATCCGCGAGGCGCTGACGCTCGGAGAGGTCGGCCGGATGAAATCGGTTCTCAAGCGCGCCAGAAAGGTTCAGGCGGAGACCGGAAACCTCTCAGCCGGAATTGCCGACCTGGAGGCGGCCATCGCCAGGCTGGAGAAACGCTGACAATGGTCCCGCAGGCGGAGCTGCCGCATGCGCGCTTCTTCGGTTCGGCGGATCAGCGCGGGCGCGTACCCGTCAGCGTCGTCTGGGAACTGACCCGGGCCTGCGACCTGTCCTGCTGTCACTGCGGCTCGAGGGCCGGAAGGCGCGCGCGTGCGGAACTGTCGAGCGTCGAATGCCTCGATCTTGTCGATCAGCTTGCCGAGCTCGGTGCGCGGGACATCGGCCTGATCGGCGGCGAAGTCTATCTGCGGCGCGACTGGCTGGAGATTGTTCGGCGCATCCGCCAATCGGGCATGGATTGCTCGGTCCAGACCGGCGGGCGGTTCTTCACTCCGGCTACGCTTGATGCCGCCATCGAGGCCGGCGTCATGAGCATCGGGGTGTCGCTCGACGGCGTCGGCCAGACCCACGACCTGCAGCGCGGGGTGCCGGGCAGCTTCGAGGCGGCGCTGGCGCTGCTGCACCTGGTGGCAGGGCGGCCCATCATGGCGAGCGTGAACACGCAGATCAACCGTCACACGATGATGCAGCTTCCCGAACTGCTCGATGTCCTGATCGCAGCGAAGGTCTCCAACTGGCAGCTGGCGCTGACCGTCGCGATGGGCAACGCCGCCGACAATGACGACCTGCTGCTCCAGCCTCATGACCTGCTCGCATTGTTTCCCCTTCTTGCCAGCCTTCATGACCGTGCCGCCGAAAACGGCATCGTGCTGCAGCCATCGAACAATATCGGCTATTTCGGCCCCTATGAGGAAAAGCTGCGCCTGGTCGGCGATATCGCGGCGCACTGGACCGGCTGCAGCGCTGGCGACAATGTCCTGGGCATCGAAGCGGACGGCAATATCAAGGGCTGTCCGGGGCTGTCGCGCGACTATGTCGGCGGGAATGTGCGTGACGAGCCGTTGCGGCTGATCTGGGACCGCGCCGAGCGACTGGCCTTCACCCATCGCGCGACGAAGAGCGACCTGTGGGGCTATTGCGCGCAATGCTATTATGCCGAAATCTGCATGGCCGGATGCACATGGACAGCGCATTCGCTGATGGGGCGGCCGGGCAACAATCCGATGTGCCATTACCGCGCGCTGGAGTTCGCGCGGCGCGGCAAGCGCGAAAGGCTGGTCAAGGTGGCCGATGCGCCGGGCCATGCCTTTGACTACGGACGCCATGCGCTGGTGGTGGAGGATATGCCGCTATCCGGCCGGACGGTGCTGTCGTGACCGCCGGACGAGTCGCCCCCTCTCTGCTATTGTGCCGGTCCTGCCGGCAGTTCGTATGGCCCGAGGAGAAGGTCTGCAGCCACTGCCAGAGCGATCTGGCCAAGGCCGAACGCGATTATCTGTCGGCGCTCGATATGGCCCGCGCGGCGGCAGAGCGGCTCGAGGCTGCCCTCAACGCCGATCATCTGCCCCAACCCGACCGGCAAACCGGAGCCAGGGCAGCCATGGGCCAGAGAGCATCCGGCTCGTTTTCATGAACCCAGAAAGGGCGTGCCGTGTCCGTTCGTCAACCACGCGAAATGATCCTCGGGGCCTATATTTCCTACGGGACGGGGCATCACCCGGCCGCCTGGCGCATGGACCGCAGTTGCGCCGATGCGGCGCAGAACATCGATCATTATACGAGTCTGGTGCAACACGCCGAAGACAATCTCTTCGACTTCATCTTCCTGAGCGACACCCCCTCGGTGTTTGCAGATGACCATCTGGGTTATGGCAGCAGGGTTGTTGTCTTCGAGCCGCTGACATTTCTCGCCGCCATGGCAGTCCAAACCCGCCATATCGGGCTGATCGCGACTTCTTCGACGTCCTACAAGGAACCGTTCAACCTTGCGCGCGAATATGCTTCTCTCGATTGGATTTCGGGGGGGCGCGCGGGCTGGAACCTGGTGACCTCGTCCAAGGCGGGGGCTGCGGTCAATTTCGGCCAAGCCCCGCATCCCGAGCACGAGACCCGATACGATCGTGCCGAGGAGTTTTTCGATCTGACCTGCCGCTTCTGGGACAGCTGGGAAGATGACGCCTTCCCACGCGACAAGGCGAGCGGCCTTTTCTACGATCCGGCCAAGCGCCACCCCGTTCATTTCGAAGGGCAGCATTTCCGGATCGCAGGTGGCTTGCTTAACATCGCGCGTCCGGTGCAGGGGCGGCCCGTCATCGTCCAGGCGGGGGCATCCGCGACGGGGCGCGACTTTGCCGCACGGCATGCCGAACTCGTGTTCACCGCTTCGGGCAGCATCGAGGATGCCCGCGAATTCTATCGCGATGTCAAGGCACGGGCCGCGCGCCATGGCCGCGATCCGGATCAGCTGAAGATACTGCCCGGATGCAGCCCCTATTGTGGCCCGACCGCAGACCATGGCCGACGCAAGCTGCAGGACCTGCAGGACAAGGTGGCGCCGGGCCTCGCCGTGTCGATGCTGTCCGACCTGCTGGGAGGATTCGACCTCTCGCCCTATGACATCGACGGCCCGTTGCCCCCACTGCCCCCGTCGAATGGAAACCAGAGCCGCCGGGCGATGATCGAAAAGCTCGCCGCACAGCAAGGTGCCACCATCCGCAGCCTGTACGAACGCCTGGTCGTCGCGCGGGGCCATTTCATGGCGATCGGGTCGTACCAGGACATCGCGGACGAACTGGTCGAATGGGTGGCGACGGGGGCCGCCGACGGATTCAACATCATGCCGCCACAGATGCCCGATTTCCTCCATGACTTCTCGCAAGGGGTCATACCCCTGCTGCAACGCACTGGCTGGTTCAAGCAGGCCTATCGCGCCGGCACGCTGCGCGACAAGCTGGGCCTGGACCGCCCCCGGCATCCCCGGGCGCGCGCTTCGGTGGAGTAGCGACAGCCCGGTTTCGCTTCGATCGAACCGGGCCGTGTCAGCCCGCTTGCGCCCTGATTGCGGGGACTTCGCCCAGAAACAGTTCGGTGACATACGGAATCTCGATCGTGCCGTCGCGGCCGAACGTGGCGAGCAGATCCCAGATCGCCTGATCGACCAGCGCGCGTCCCCTGGCCCTCACCGCCGCGGCGACCTTGCTCGAGGAATGCGCCATCCCGAGAAAAGCTTCGCCCGTCATCTCGCGGATCCACTCGGCTTGGTGGACGCGGATACGCGTGAAACCCTGGTCCTCGAGCTCCTGGCGATAGTCGAACGCGCGATAGTTGCGGCTATAGCCGGGGCTGCTGCCTTCCAGCAGCGCTTCATAGGCGCTGAGGAATTCCGATGTCTGCCAGTTGCGATTGTTCTGGATCAGGGCGATCGCCCCATGAGGCCGAAGCGCGCGCCTTGCCTCGGCATAGAAGGCCGGTCGGTCGAACCACTGCGCCGCCTGAGCCGCCATGATGAGTGCCGCCGCGCCATCATTGACCGGCAGATGCTCGGCTTGACCACGGACGAATGCGATGCGCGGATCGTCGACGGCCTGCGCCTGTTCGAGCATGCCGCCCCCCGGCTCCACCCCCAGGATGCGCCACCGCCGATCGAGGACATGCGCCAGCTGCTGCGTGGCGATGCCGGTACCAGCGCCGACATCCAGCGCCAGCAGAGGGCCATCGCCCTCAGGTTCGATCGGCGAGACATAACGCGCCAGTTCATCGAAGAGGGACTCAGGGTAGCTCGGCCGAAACTGCCGATAGCCGCCGGCAATCTCGTCAAAGGCTTCAAGTCTTTCCTTATCCATTTTCTCGGTCTGGCATGAGGGCGAGCGCCTTGCCAAGCAGGCGCGTCGCATCGTCCAGTTGGTTCACCGGCACGGCCAGCGAGATCACCTTCCCGCCAGCTGCACTCAACCTGTCGAGGATATGGCCGAGCTCGGGAGCGTTTCGAGGGATCGGAAGGCCATGCCAGGGCAGGAACGAGGGTTCATGATCGTCGAATGCCGATGCGCGCAGGCAGCTCAGAGCCTGTTCCCGATCTGCGCCGTCAAGGTCCAGCTGGCGAAAGACAGTCCGCTCGATGTCGCGCGAAACCTGGCACAACACGATGGCTGCCAGCTGCCCTGCGTTGCGATACGGGCGTCCATAAACCTCTCGCAGCCAGCGCATGGGGTAGGTTCGCTTTCCCGCCTTGTCGAACCGATCGCTGAGCTGCATCCCCCAGCGCCGCGTACGATAGGCGCAATCCTCCGCTTCATAGCGGCGTGCGGCGGCCGCCAGCGACGCATCACCCTGCAGGTGACCCTCGCAGAAGCTGGCATAGGAAGGCCAGGAACGCGTTTGCAGCGATGCATCCGGCAGGACGAGGAAGCGATCATTGGCAAAAGGATGGCAGCCCGTGTTCGCCAGCATTCGCGTCATCAGCGTCGTCTTGCCGGCCATCGAAGGGCCGACAAAGGCGACCAGGCGATCGCCGCAAGCCACCGCGCTACCATGCAGCATGTTGCCGGGCGGGCGATGATAGAGCGCCAGGCTGCGAATGGCGTGAAATATGCCCTCGGCGGCAAATCGCGCATCCACATCATGCCGCACCCCGATGCCCCAGCTGCGGGGGCCCATCCGTTCGATCGAGAGGCCGCGGGTCGGCCAGACATGCATCACGCGCGCAGCATCGGTCAGCCCGCCGAAATCCCAATACGGATGTCTGGTGCGGTGCACGGCGACCTTCTCGGTTGGTGATGCCGGAAGCGTCGCAACCCGGCGGACATGAAAGGCAAGGCCGTCGCCCGCAGCCATAGCCGCTGCCTCCCCAGGCGCATAAGCCCCCATGAAGGCGTGCGTGATGCTGGCGAATTCCGGTTCCTCCACATCAAGGCGGATCGGGATATCGAGGATCGCAAAATGCACGCTGTCGCCTCGGCCCGGGTCCGCTGCGGTGCCATGGGCAAGCAAGGCGGTTTCGTCGCGGATCATGCCCCGGCTGCCCCGTTGGGACAGTAGCGCCGTTCCGCCGCCGTCACCTCCGCATAGTCAAACAGGTCGAACACCTCTTCCATCGCCACGATCTTGTTGGAGATGCCCTGCACAGACCGTTGCGAAGAGACCTGGTTGCACACCTCGGACATGGCAGCCACGCTGGCCCGGATCATGTGATTGGCCCAGATGACAAGACCGAAGCCGGACGCTTCGAAGAGCTCGCAGGGCGTTTCGCTATAGGTCGTCGGGACAGCGATGAGCGGGGTGCGCCCAGCCCAGTGCAGCGCAAATTCAAGCACCTGATCGGCCGTCTTCTCTTTTGAATGGATCAGGATCGCATCGGCCCCGGCGAGCCGGTAGCGTTCCGCCCGCTCCAGCGCCTCGTGCATGCCGGCACCGACGACAAGCGCTTCGGTCCGCGCGACGATGCAGAAGTCGTTCGACAGCTGGCTGTCCTTTGCAGCCCGGATCTTGCCGCAAAATTCCTCGGCATCGATCAGGACCTGGCGTCCATTCACGAAGGAGTTCAGCTTCGGAAAGGTCTTGTCCTCGATACAGGCGCCGCCGACGCCCATCGCACTCAGCCGGCGGACGAGCAGGCGAAAATTGTTGAAATCGCCAAATCCCGTATCGGCATCGACCAGGATCGGCGTATCGGTGACCTCGCGCATTCCCTGGAGCACATCGATGAGCTGCGTCGAGGAGACTTCGTTGCGATCGCGCTTGCCCAGCGCCGTCGATATCGAGAAGCCCGAGGCCCAGACGACATCGAATCCCGCATTGCCGACAATTCTCGCCGCCAGCGGATTATGGGCCTCCATTGCAAATGCCAGCCGATCCCGTGCGAGCAGCCGCTTCAACGCCGCGCCAGCATCCGGAACAGCGTTACCATTGCCGAGCATGCCATTCACGATCCTTCTCCCTGACTTTGAAGGCTTTGGCGAGAGAGCTTTTTCGCCGCGACATGGCGCAGCAGGCCTCCGGCCCGGTAGACGTCGAGAAGCAAGGGCGGAGGAGGCGAAAATGCGACGGTCGCGCCTGGGCAGACGATCTGTCCTGCGGCGAGGTCGATCTGGACCAGGTCGCCCTCGCGACAATCGTCCAGGTCGGCTTCGATCGCCGGAAGCGCCAGGTTCCAGCAGTTGCGATAGAATATCCGCCCGAACGCCGGGCCGATCAGGGCACCGACACCTGCGGCCATCAGGGCGCTGACCGCCTGTTCCCGCGAACTGCCGATGCCGAAGACAGAATCGGCAATGATGCAGTCGCCAGGGGCAAAGGGGGCAAAACCAGGTGGCAGGAAATATTCGAAGACGTGTTTTGCGAGTTCATCCGGATTGGTGGATGCGTGCTTGTAGCGCGCCGGAAGGATATCGTCCGTCGACACGGCCCCCGAAATCCGTCTTGCCCGCAATTGCATCATGAGGCGTGCTCCGGTTGGTCGGCACGGTCATGATCATGCGAGACATTGTCTGTCGGTGTCAGACCTTCAAGTTCGGCGAGCGAAGGGATATGCCCCAACAGGGCCGTTGCCGCAGCAACCAGGGGAGACACCAGCACGATCCGGGCATGCGGATTGCCCATGCGACCCAGGAAGTTCCGGTTCATCGTCGAGACAACCAGATCCCCATCCGCAGGCACATGTCCCTGTGTTCCTACGCAGGGGCCGCAGCCCGCCGGGGTTACCAGCGCACCGGCGGCTATCAGCGTTTCGACATGGCCGTGTTGCAGCGCCTGAAGATGGATGTTGCGCGTGCCCGGCGTCACCACCAGCCGCAATCCCGGTGCTATGCTGCGACCGCGCAGCAGGCGAGCGACCGTGCCTATGTCTTCCAGCCTCGAATTGGCGCAGCTGCCAACGAAGACACAGTCGACAGGCTCGCGGTCGGCCTTGTCTATCGATCGTCCGGTCGAGATTGCATGCCCGTCTGCAAACTGGGGCTGGAGCCCGTCGAGCTGGATGACCATCTTGCGGGCGCCGTCCTCGGCATCAGGGTCGATCCGCATCATTCCGGCCGGGCAGCCCTGCCAGGCCGAGACGAAACAGCATTTCGCACCCAGTTCGACGGACATGTTGGCAACCGTGGCCGCGCCTTCGGCGTCGAGCGATTCGATCCATTCGCCACACCATTCGATCGAGCGATACAGAAATGCCTCGGGCGTGTTCGTCGCCAGAATATGCAGCATGACGTCCTTCGGCGACGCGTGGCGCGAAGGGCGGCCGCGCAATTCGATCCGCACGGTTTCGGGCACCCGCAACCAGGTCCTGCCTTCGGCCATCGCGCAGGCGATGTCGGTCGCGCCCATCCCCAGCGCCAGCGATTGGAAGGCTCCGCCGGTGCAGGTATGCGAGTCTGCGCCCAGAACCAGCCGCCCCGGCCTGAACCATTGCTGCTCTGCAGCCAGCAGATGGCTGATTCCCGAGCCGACCGGCACCATCTCGATGCCCTGGCGCGCGGCGAAGCGCTCGGCATCCTTGACCCTGGAGGCCATGAGACGGTCGGGCGCCAGCACCGAATGGTCGCAGACAAACCGGATCCGCGATGCATCGCCGACATGCAGGCCGTGCAGTTCGAACAGGCGGGCGATGGTGGGCACATTGCCGTCCTGTGCATAGATCCAGTCGACCTCGACCTCGACAATGCTGCCGACTTCGGCCCTCGCTTGCCGAGCGTGATCGGCAATGATCTGCTGCACCAGCGTCATGCCACCGCGGCCTCGCTCGCAATCCTGCGATGGATGGCGACCAGCTCTCCGGCTGACAGCGCCCGCTCCTCCTCCATCGCGAATTCACGAACCGCGCCGAGGCACTGGCGGAGTTCGCCCGCATCGGCCTCGATCCCCTGCTCGCGCAGCACATATCGGATCGCTTCGGTCCCCGAATGCTTGCCGATGACGATCTTTCTGGTGCCGCCGACCTCGGCCGGGTCGAATGGCTCGAAGGTATTCGCGTTGCGGACCACGCCCTTGACGTGAATTCCGGATTCATGGGCGAACACGTTGTCCCCGACAACCGGATGCCATGGCGGCGGCGCATGGCCGGTCGCTCGCGCCAGCAAGTCGCTCAGAGCCTTGAGCTGGGTGAGGTCCAGACCCAGATCCACGCCGTGAAAGTCGCGCAGGCACAGGGCAACCTGAGCAATGTCGGCCATTCCGGCGCGTTCGCCGATCGCATTGACCGTGGCATGGAAATAGCGAGCCCCCGCCTCGAGACCGGCCAGCGTATTGGCCGTGGCCAGACCGTAATCGTTATGGGCATGGCATTGCAGGTCGATCGGCACCGCCTTCGCGATGCTCGCCACCACCGCCGCGTACCGGCTTGGTGAAAGAATGCCGATCGTGTCGGAAAGCCGAAGCCGGTCCGCGCCCGCTTCCTTCACCGCGCCGGCATAGTCGATCAGAAACGAGGGGTCGGTCCGCCCGACATCCTCTGCGCTGATCGACACAAAGGCCCCGCGATCCTTCGCGACGCCGATCAGTGTGCTGGCCTGCTCGACCAGCCAGCCGCGGTCACGCCCCACGCTGTGCTTCAGATGCACGTCCGAGGCCGGCAGGCCGATATGGATCGCACGAAAACCCAGGTCCAGCGACTGCACCACATCATCCAGCTTCCCCCGGTTCCAGCCGATCAGCATCAGGTCGGAGCCGCGTTCGAGCAACTCCCGGATGACGGCAAGCTCGCTGCCCCCCATGGCGGGAATGCCGACTTCCATCCAGCGCACGCCCAGCGCACGCAAAGCCGTGAAGATGGCGATCTTGGTATCACGACCGAATGCAACGCCTGGGGATTGCTCTCCGTCCCGAAGCGTCGTGTCCTCATATACAATATCGTTGCGCACCAGCCATTGCTCCCGTCAATACGGTCAGCCATATTTCCGACTATGGATCGACTCTCTTTGAGAAATATTCCGCTGATTCGAGTAACACTTTAAGTGTCTTTCAAATCTGAAAATTTGTCAAATGAATGATAAGAAGCAACATCGGCGCTTAATACGGTTTAATGATTGAACGTACTTGACAATGCTCAAAATCTGCCAAGTCATGGCGGAAACGGTTCTGAAATAACGTGAAGCATCTTGCGCGATGGCTGGCCATGCGATTTGTCGGCAAAGGGCTGGCTTGCCCGGCCCTGCTGCGGAGAGGCAACGCGTCGCAGCGATACAGGTTCAGGCGGCGCGGATCTGCTCGACGAAATGGCTGCTTTCGGCGGCCAGCTGGCGGGCCCCGTCGAACACGCGCTTGGCAATGCCGAGCATGGCTTCCGCCCTTTCCGCAGCGCTCTGAGCAATGCCGTTGATCGCATCGGCATCCACGCCTGTCGCCCGGCTGGCGTCATGGGTTTGTGCGGCGTTGAAGGCGATCAGCTGCGTCGCCGATCGTTGCAGGGCAACCGCGCCCTGAATTTCGGCCGAGTTCGAGGCGATGCGCGCAATCGCGGTTTCGACGCGAGCATGGCCGCAAGACACTTCGTCGACCGCATTCCCGATTTCATCGACATAGGCACGGATGCGATTGGCGGCGATGGCGGTCTGATGCGACAATTGCTTGATTTCACCGGCGACCACGGCAAAACCGCGCCCAGCGTCGCCTGCGCGCGCAGCTTCGATCGTCGCGTTGAGCGCCAGCAGGTTCACCTGACGCGAGATTTCGCCAATCAGGTCGATCACCGATTCGATCGATGCCGCCGAGACGCGCAGATCGGCAGTAC
>NZ_LSIS01000237.1:0-20208 GCF_001556365.1 Blastomonas sp. CCH1-A6
GCTCGCGCGCGTGCGCCTCGCGCTGCCCATCCCCGACGGGCGGCTGGTCGATCCGTACTGGAGCGACGGCGCGTTCATGCTCGCGCTCGAGCGCTTCGGCTATGACATTTCCGACGGGAGGGCTGCGACCACCGCCTTCCAGCGCCGCTGGCGGCCGGGCACCATTACCGGCGAGATCGACGGCGAATGCCGCGCGATCCTGTTCGCGCTGCTGCTCGACCGCGACGCCGGGCGCACGCGCTGATTGCGCTTCGCCCCGTTCCGCGCTAGGCCGCGCGCAGCCAGAGGGTCGGGCAGCCGCGGGTCATGCAAATGGCGCGAGGAAAGTCCGGGCTCCACGAAACAGGGATGCCGGGTAACGCCCGGCGGGGGCGACCCCAGGGACAGTGCAACAGAAAGCAGGTTGCCACAGGCTTCGGCCCGGTAATATTGAAAGGGTGCGGTAAGAGCGCACCGCGCGGCCGGCAACGGTTCGCGGCACGGTAAACCCCATCCGGAGCAAGACCGAATAGGGGCGGATTTGGCGATACGGTTTCCGCTTGCGGAGGCGCGTCCCAGGGGAGTTTCGGCCCCTTGCCGCCCGGGTTGGTTGCTTGAGCGGTGCAGCAATGCCCCGCCTAGAGGAATGGCTGCCCATGACCGGCAACGGTCAGGACAGAACCCGGCTTACAGACCCTCTGGCGATTTTCTGTAATTGCATGCGTATGGCGGATCAGGCGCACCGGATGCGGCGCTTCCGGGGCGGCGGTCCGCTCAGATCGAGGCGAGCACCAGCTTCGACGGCACCGAATAGTCGATCGCGGCGGGCGACTGTTCCAGCTCGTTCAGATCACACTGCGCAAAATCCTGCGCCGCATCGCCACCCGCATAAGCCGTGGAGCCGAGCACGAACGTCGCCATCATCGCGATGGAGAGCATGGCTGCGAACATCAACTGGCGGCTCATTGGTGGCACTTCCCTGAAACGTCTTCAATTGCAATCTATGCTGCGAATGCGAGATAGATAGCAGGCAAGAGGTTTCAAGACCCTTAGCGTTCGACGAACGACATGGGGGAGCGATGAAGGGGCGGGCGCCGTTGCGCAATTGTCGCGCCGGCTGTAGTTTTCCTCCAGATCAGGGGGATCGCCATGGGGAAGCCTAAGTCGCTGGGTCACTTTCTGCTCGCCGGGGCAGCTCTGGCGCTGGTGGCCTTGGCGCCCTCATTAGCCTCCGCACAGACGCCTGCGGCCAAAATCGGCGCGGGGCGCCAGGAATGCGGCGCGGCTGCGCAGACGCAGCGGGTCGCGTTGCTCATCGGCAATGGCGGCTATGACGGGGCGGACTGGGATGGCCTGGCCAACGCACCCAATGATGTCGAGCGGCTGTGCGGCGTTTTCGCGAAAGCGGGGTTCCGAGTGATCCGGCTGGTCGACGTCGATGCTGTAACAGCGCGCAGGGCGGTCGAGGAATTCGCCACGCTCTCCGCCGCCGCTGACACCGCGCTGATCTATTATGCCGGTCATGGCTTCGAATTTGGCGGCGAGAACTATCTCGTCCCGGTCGATGCGCCGCGCCTCGCCAGCAAGAACGGCCTGGCCGAGCATTTCCTGCCACTCGATGCGCTGATGGGCGCGGCAAGAGCGAAGAGGTTCAACCTGTTCTTCCTCGATGCCTGCCGCTCCTTCGATGCGGTGGTCGAACTGACCGATCTCGACCCGGGCGGACGTGATGGCGCGGTGAGCACCATCGGCCTGCCGCGCGGCGGCAAGGGCGTGGTTTTCTATTCGACGGTCAAGGGCAGCCCAGCGCTGGACGACGCCCCGCCCGAGGCCGACGCGATCAGCCCATTCGCCGCCGCGATCGCCAAGTACAGCGCCACTCCGGGGCTGGAGCTCGACCAGTATCTCAAGATCGTCGCGCGCGATGTCGAGGAACGGACGCGCCCGGTCATCGATCCGGCACAATACCCGGTGCGCTACGGGCAGTTCCGCGAGGATTTCTTCCTGATGCCGCTGGAAGCAGGCAGCCCGGACGATTCCGTCGCCTCGCCCGGAGCCCCCGCCCCGCAGCGCCCGCGTGCCCGGACAGGCGCGATCCGCAGCGCACCGGGAGCCTTGCTCATGGCAATGCCGCAGACCGTCAATCTGCTCGCCGGATACACGCTCGACCGACTGGGCACCGAGGACGAACCTTATCTCGTCGCCGATCTGCTGACCAAGGCGAGCGTCCCTGCGCTGGTCAGTGCGGCGCAGGCAAACAACGATCCGGTCGCACAGTATCTGCTCGGCTATATGTTCGAGTTTGGCGTCGGGGTGCCCAGGGATCTCGCCGCTGCACGTACATGGCTGGAGCGATCGGCAGCGCAAGGACACCCGGCGGGCGAACTGGAGCTGGGCTATTATCTTCGCGCCCACGCGCCCGAAGAGGCTGCGCGCGCCCGCGAGCTTTACGAAATGGCGGCAGCGCAGGATTACGCCAAGGCCAAATCGCATCTCGGCGACTTGCTCATCGTCGAGGCACGCGGCGAGCGCGATCCCGTCAAGGTCGCCGCGCTCAAAGAACGAGCACGCAGCCTGTTCCAGCAGGCGGCGGACAAGGGACATCCGTTCGCGATGTTCGCTCTGGGCGCGCATATCGGTGATGCGGCCACAGCTTCCGCCATGCTCGATGCCCTTGCCGCCAAGGGCAATCGCGAGGGCGACCATTGGCTGTGCGAACTGGCCTATTTTCGCAATGACCTGGCAAGTGCCGATGCCGTGCGCCATTGCATGCGCGGCGCGAGCGGGGGCTTTGCCGGATCGCAATTTCTTCAAGCGCGACGCTATGCCGACGGTCTTGGTGTGCCCCGATCGCCGCGAGAAGCCGATTATTGGGCAAGGCTTGCCCTTTCGCACAAGGAACTGGACCCCGGCAGGCGCGCCGTGCTGGCGAGCATCGTTCTCCCCGAACGCGCAACCCCCTAGCCCTTCCCCGCTCGCACCGCTACATGCCGCACATGGCAGGCAGACGATCCACCGACTGGGGTTTTCCGCGATGGCGGGGCTATGGCGCTTCCCGCGAAGCGCAGCAGGTGCGGATGTGCGATCGGCATGGGTGCGATCAGCCGGGCAATTGCCCTGCGCCCAAATCGCCCAACAGCCGCGACCGCTGGTATTTCTGCGAACGCCACGCTGCCGAATATAACCAGGGCTGGGACTATTTCGCGGGCCTCGACAAGGAAGAGGCTGCGGCGCGCGCTGCCGAGGAACAGCGCGACAATTCGGGCTATCGCGAATCCGCTTTCCACGGCTGGACGGGCTCTGGCGACGGATCGCGCAGCCGTGACGAGATGCGCGCGCTCGACGTGCTCGAATGCGATGTGCATGCCGAGTTCGAAGAGGTAAAAAAGGCCTATCGCCGTCTCGCCAAGGCCAATCATCCCGATACCAACCAGGGCGACAAGGAAGCCGCCGCGCGCTTTCAGGCGATCCAGGCGGCCTATGCGGTGCTGCGCAGCGCCGAAGAGCGAAAGACCTGGAAGGGCGTGTAATCGCGCGCCCGCGTTCCTATCTGCCCCCCATGAAAATCGAAATCCGAGCCAACTGGTCGCATGCGCTGCTGGTGTGCAAGAAATGCCAGAAACGCGCCAAGGCCAGCTTCGGTCCCGAGGGCGACCGCTCGCTCGCCAAGGCGCTCAAGCGCCGCCTGCCCGCGGGCAAGGGCCGCAAAGCGCGGCTCGGCGTGGTCGAGGTGCCTTGCCTCGACATCTGCCCGAAAAAGGGCGTGGTGCTGATCGACACCCGCCATCCCGATCGCTGGCAGATCGTGCGTGAGAATGCCGATATCGATAGGCTCGCCGAAGACCTCAGCGCATAGCAAAAGGCCCCTCCCGTTGCCGGGAGAGGCCCTGCATCACCAGGGTAGTGGTGAAATCAGCGGCAGCGAACGTTGCCGCGGTCGATCTCGCGACCGATCGCTGCGCCGCCCAGGCCGCCGATCACGGCACCGAGGGTCTTGTCGCCGCGGCCTGCAATCGCGTTACCGGCCAGGGCGCCGACGCCTGCACCGACCAGAAGACCGGTCGTGCCATTGTCACGGCGGCAATAATAGCGGCCGTCATTGCCGCGCCAGTAGCGGTTGCGGGCTTCGCGGCGGCCGTCACGACGCCCCTCGCGATAGGCGCGGCGTTCGCCACGGTCGAACTGGGCGGCGTCCTGCGAATAGAAATTGGTCGAAACCGGCAGGGCGACCGGAGCAGCGGGCGCGGGGTTCAGAAACGCAGCGGCACTGGCAAGGGCAAGGTTCAACATGGTCTTTCTCCACAATTGGCTCCGGACGTTTGGCCCGGCTCGAACCTAACAACATTCATCCTCAAAGGCAGTTTCATGAACGGGAAACAACAAGCGCGATTTCCGTCTTTTCGCCGACGAAACGAGCCATTTCAGCGATGAACCGTGAAATCACTTGCAACGAAGTGCTGTCTTATCCATATAAGACACATGCTGAACATCCTCTCCATCATCATCGGCCTTGTGGCACTTCTGCTGGCCATCCCCGCTTTCCTGCCACTGCTTGGCGCGCTCAACTGGCTGATCGTTCCGATCGCGCTGGTCGGCGTGCTGCTGGGCTTCCTGTCGAGCAGCAACACGGGTCGCAACCTGTGCCTGATCGTGCTGGTGGTCTGCATTATCCGGCTATCGCTGGGCGGCGGCATCCTCTAACGCGCCGCCATGAGCGGTGAAGCCAAGCAACTGAACGGCCTGCCCGAGGCGGTGGGCGCCTATACCATCTGGGGCTTCATGCCGCTGTTCTTCAAGCAGCTGCAGGGGATTTCCCCAGTGGAAATCGTCGCGCACCGCGTGATGTGGTCGGTATTGCTGGTGCTCGCCATCCTGTGGGCGCGCAGGTCGCTGCACGAATTCCTGACCGCCATCCGCGACCCGCGCACCCGCCGCTTCATGATCGCCAGCACCACGCTGATCGCGGCCAACTGGCTGATCTATATCTGGGCCATCACCAACCAGCATATTCTGGCGGGAAGCCTGGGCTATTACATCAACCCGCTGATCAATGTCGCACTGGGCGTGCTGTTCTTCAGCGAACGGATGAACCGAACCCAGCTGATCGCGATCACGCTGGCGGCGGCAGGCGTGCTGGTGCTGGCGAGCGAATCGCTCGCCTCGATCTGGATCAGCCTGTCGCTCGCGGGATCGTTCGGCCTGTATGGCATGGTGCGCAAGATGGCGCCGGTCGGCTCGCTGCCGGGCCTCGCCTGCGAGACGGTGCTGCTGCTACCCTTTGCGATCGGTTATGCCCTTTGGGCCCATCTCTATGACCCGACACCGGGCTTCGGCTATTCGCCCTATACCGACGCGTTCCTGATCGCGGGCGGCGCGATCACCACCATTCCGCTGCTGCTGTTCGCGAGTGCCGCGCGCAAGATGCCGTTATCGACCCTGGGCTTCGTCCAGTTCATCGGCCCGACGATCCAGTTCATGCTCGGCGTATTCGTCTATGACGAGCCGTTCACACGGGCGCACGCGATCTGCTTTGCGCTGATCTGGAGCGCGGTCGCGGTATTCTGTCTGGACGGGGTGCGTCGATCACGGGCGGCGCGGGTGGCTCAGCAAGCGGCCTGACCGTCATTCCCGCGAACGCGGGAATCCCGCTCAGACTTCGCGGCCGGTAAGGAAGCGGGACCCCCGCTTTCGCGGGGTTGACGTGGAAAAAGATCAGCGAACCAAGGCTCAGCCCGCTGAAACCAGGCCCTTTTCCTGCATCAGCGTCTGCAGTTCGCCGGCTTCGAACATTTCCATCATGATGTCCGATCCGCCGATGAACTCGCCCTTCACATAGAGCTGGGGAATGGTGGGCCAGTCGGAGAATTCCTTGATGCCCTGGCGAACTTCCATGTCCTGAAGCACGTCGACGCTCTCGTAATCCACCCCCAGATGGTCAAGAATGGCAACGGCGCGGCTGGAAAAGCCGCATTGCGGGAAGAGCGGCGTGCCCTTCATGAACAGAAGGACGTCGTTCGCTTTCACGATCTCGGCGATACGGGCCTGTGCGGTGTCGGTCATCGGGATGCTTCCTTGAATATGCAGATGACAATTAGCTGGGAAGCGCGGTGGTCAGTTGCAAGGCGTGGAGCTCACCGCCCATGCGCCCGCCGAGCGCGGCATAGACCGCGCGCGTGCGGGCAAGCCGCGTCATCGGGCGAAAGCTCTCCGCCACGACATGGGCGGCATAATGGTCGCCATCGCCCGCAAGATCGGTGATCGTGACCTCGGCATCGGGGATGCCCGCCTTGATCAGCGCCTCGATATCGGCAGCGGCCATCGGCATGGCTCAGTTCGCCTCTTCGATGAACTGGCGACGCGCTTCGGCCATCTTGGCTTCCAGCGCGGTGCGCACGCCCAGCTCGTCGATATCGACGCCCGCCGACACGAGATCGCCCAGCAGCTTGCGGATCACGTCCTCATCGCCCGCTTCCTCGAAATCGGCCTGAACAACCGACTTGGCATAGGCCTCGGTCTCTTCCGGGGTAAGGCCCATCTGCTGCGCGGCCCAATGCCCGACCAGGCGGTTGCGGCGGGCAGTGATGCGGAACTGGAGGTCCTCGTCGGCGGCAAATTTGGCTTCGAATGCGCGTTCGCGATCATTGAAACTGGTCATGTCGATCCCTTGTTGATCATGCAGGTCTGACGCTAGCGCATAGGCCGAGCCAGGCGCAGCGGCAAGCGCCAAACCGCATGATTCCGCTGGTTACATCGTCACGACAAGCTTGCCGATTGCCTCGCGATTTTCAAGCTTCGCGATGGCCTTGGGCGCGTCGGCAAAGCTGAAGCTTTCCGAAATGCGCGGGGAGATCTTGCCCGCAGCCCACAGATCGAACAGCTCGGCGATATTGGCGGCATTGCGCTTGGGCTCGCGCGCGGCGAACGCACCCCAGAACACGCCGCAGACATCGCAGCTCTTGAGCAGCGTGAGGTTGAGCGGCAGCTTGGCGATCCCTGCAGGGAAACCGACGACGAGAAAGCGCCCCTCCCAGGCCATGGCGCGCACCGCCGGTTCGGAATAGTCGCCACCGACCGCGTCATAGACGATGTCCGCGCCATTGGGACCGACGGCCTGCTTGAACGCATCGGCCAGGGCCTTGGACTGCGCCTTGTCGAAAGGCTGGCGTTCGTAGACCACGGTCTCGTCCGCGCCCGCCTCGCGCGCAGCCTTGGCCTTGTCCTCGCTCGACACCGCCGCGACGACACGTGCGCCATAGGCCTTGCCCAGTTCGACCGCTGCCAGGCCGACACCGCCTGCCGCACCGAGCACCAGCAGCGTGTCGCCCGGCTTGATGTGCCCGCGATCCTTGAGCGCGTGGATCGAGGTGCCATAGGTCATCAGCAGCGATGCGCCCTGTTCGAAGCTGAACTGGTCGGGGAGCTTATAGGCTCCGGCGGCCGGAACCGCCTTCTTCTCGACCAGACCGCCAAAGCCGGTGCCCGCGATCACGCGGTCGCCCACCGTCCAGCCGGTGACACCCTCGCCCACCGCCTCGACGATCCCGGCAATCTCGCTGCCAGGCGCAAACGGGCGCTGGGGTTTCAGCTGATACATGTCCTTGATGATCAGCGCGTCGGGGAAGTTGATCGAGCAGGCCTTGACGGCGACCAGCAGCTCACCAGGGCCGGCCACCGGCGCGTCGACCTCGGTCATTTCCAGCGTTTCGGGGCCGCCTGCGGCGTTCGACAAAAGGGCTTTCATCTTAGGGCTCTCTCCAGTTGTTTGTGATTATTCCCCGTCACCCCCACGCAGGCGGGGGTCCCGCTTTATCCAATGCTCGGCGCGGAAGCGGGATTCCCGCGTTCGCGGGAATGACGAATTCATGCAGCTGCAGGCACCAGCCAGGGCTTTTCGCTCGCCAGCTTCGCCTCATAGGCGCTGATCGCGTCGGTCTTGGCCAGCGTCAGGCCGATCTCGTCCAGCCCCTGCATCAGGCAGGTCTTGCGGAACGGGTCGATCTCGAAGCTGAAACGGTCCTGAAACGGCGTGGTGACGGTCTGGCTTTCCAGGTCGATATGGATCGGATCGGTCGCCGCGACCTCCATCAGCCGGTCGACCGCCTCCTGCGGCAGCACGACGGTCAGGATGCCGTTCTTGAAGGCATTGCTCGAGAAGATGTCCGAAAAGCTGGGCGCGATAACCGCGGTGATGCCGAGATCGGTCAGCGCCCAGGCGGCATGCTCGCGGCTCGACCCGCAGCCGAAATTGTCGCCCGCGATCAGGATCGGCGCGCCGGCAAATTCGGGATCGTCGAACACGTTGCCCGGTTCGGCCCGTACCGTCTCGAACGCTCCCTTGCCGAGCCCTTCGCGGCTGATGGTCTTCAGCCACTGCGCCGGGATGATGATATCGGTATCGACATTCTTGCGGCCGAAGGGGAGGGCCCGGCCTTCCACACGATCAATCGGTTGCATGGGGTCCCTCGGTCGCTTCGGCACCGGGCTCTTCGGGCTTGGGAGCCGCGCCGGTCTTGGGCTTGGTGAACTGCTTGCCGACATAGAGCAATGCCGCTGCCAGCGCCGCCGATCCCACCGCCGCGCCTGCCATGGCGCCGCTGGACCAGCCGTTCTTCTTGTCCTTGGTCACTATCCTACTCCGCTGCCTGGGGAAATGCCGGCAATTTCTTGATGTCTGCCGGTTCGTGCTGAATGATCACTGTCGCACCCAGATTGTCGGCCAGTTTCTTGAACCGGTCAAGCGAAGCGAGCGTTTCAGCCCGATCGTAATTGAAGGTGGGCACGCCGTTGCTCTTATAGTTTTCGCTGAAATGCGCGAGATCGCCGGTGAGCAGCACCGGCTTTCTCTTCAGGCGCACCAGCAGCCCATTATGCCCCGGCGTGTGCCCAGGCAGCCGCAGCATGGTGACCGAGCCGTCGCCGAACACGTCCTTGTCGTTCGCCACCGCCTCGACCTTGCTGCCGCCCTTGATCCAGGCCTCGAACGGCTTGGGGTCGGCGCCATAGGTAGCGGGATCGGTGGTCACCACCTGCCAGTCGTTCTTGCCGACGAGCAGCGTCGCGCCGGGAAAATCGGCGAGCTGGCCGATATGGTCGAAATGATAATGGCTGACCGCGACATATTTGATCGAGGCGGGATCGACATTCAACGTCGCCAGCTGTTCCTTGATTGTCAGGGTCACGGTCGCGTCCATCGCGGCCTTGCTGTCGAGCGGCTTGCCCTTCATCGCGGCGGGCAGCCCCGTATCCCAGAGCATGTAGTCGCTGCCATGCTGGATCAGATAGCAGCTGCTCGCGAGCTGCTTCGACTTGCCGGTATAGGCCTTCGTATCCGAAAAGGCGTTGAGGTCATTGGCCGCGACCGTGCCACAATCGAGCCGCCACAACTTGACCTCGGCCTGCTGCGCAATTGCAGGACTGGAGGCGAGGCCGATCGAAATAGCCATAAGGCTCAACAATTTGCGCATATCATCTTGCTCCCGTCGTCAATAAGCCGCGCCGCAAGTCTCCGCATGTTGCGCGGATTTGGCAACGAGCTGCGATCACACCAGTTCGCGCACGTCCGCAAGACGACCGGTCACCGCAGCTGCTGCCGCCATGGCGGGGCTGACCAGATGCGTGCGGGCGCCCGGCCCCTGGCGGCCGACGAAATTGCGGTTGGACGTCGAGGCGCAGCGTTCGCCGCTCGGCACCTTGTCCGGGTTCATGCCGAGGCACGCCGAACAGCCCGGCTCGCGCCATTCGAATCCGGCTTCGATGAAGATGCGGTCGAGCCCCTCTTCCTCCGCCTGACGCTTGACCAGGCCGGAGCCCGGTACGACCAGCGCCGACTTGATTCCGGGGGCATTGTGGCGGCCCTTCAGCACTTCGGCGGCAGCGCGCAAATCCTCGATCCGGCTGTTGGTGCAGCTGCCGATGAAGATATGCTCGACCGGCACTTCGGTCAGCGGCGTGCCAGCGGCAAGGCCCATATAGTCGAGCGACTTCTGCGCGGCGGCGCGCTTCGACGCGTCTTCGAAGCTCTCGGGATCGGGGATGACGCCGGTGATCGGCACGACATCCTCCGGGCTCGTGCCCCAGGTGACCGACGGCGCGACATCGGCGGCGTTGATGACGACCGACTTGTCGAACACCGCGCCGTCATCGGTGTGCAGCGTGCGCCAGTACGCGACGGCCGCGTCCCAATCGGCCCCCTTGGGCGCCATCGGACGGCCCTTGAGATAGGCGAAGGTGGTGTCGTCTGGCGCGATCAGCCCGGCGCGCGCGCCTGCCTCGATCGACATGTTCGATATCGTCAGACGTCCCTCGATCGACATCTGCTCGAAAACCTTGCCGCGATATTCGACGACATGGCCGGTGCCGCCCGCAGCACCGATCTGGCCAATGATGTGCAGGATCAGGTCCTTGGGACTGACACCTGCTGGCAAGTCTCCCTCAACGCGGATTTCCATCGATTTCGAGCGCTTGAGCTGCAGTGTCTGCGTCGCCAGCACGTGCTCGACCTCGGAGGTGCCGATGCCGAACGCCAGCGCGCCGAGCGCGCCGTGCGCGGCGGTATGGCTGTCGCCGCAGACCATGGTGCAGCCGGGCAGCGTGAAGCCCTGTTCCGGGCCGATGACATGGACGATGCCCTGGCGGATGTCGGTGGCGCTGATATAGGGCACGCCGAACGCGGGCGCGTTGCGCTCGAGCGCCTCGAGCTGCGCGCGGCTTTCGGGATCGGCGATCGGAATGCGGTTGCCCTGGGCGTCGACGCGCGCGGTGGTGGGCACATTGTGATCGGGCACGGCGAGCGTCAGGTCGGGTCGGCGCACCTTGCGCCCGGCCATGCGCAGCCCCTCGAACGCCTGCGGGCTGGTCACTTCGTGCACGAGATGGCGGTCGATGAAGATGATCGCGGTGCCATCGTCGCGCTGGTCGACGACATGCGCGTCCCAGATTTTCTCGTACAGCGTTTTTGCCTGAGCCATCGTGCAGATTACCCCTTCAAACCGGTCTTCGCTGGTCGCTTGGCAGAACCCTTCCCCCAAATCCAGCGCGGATTTGGTTGCCGTTGCAACCGGGACAATATGCCCTCTTCAATCGGGGGGCGAATGCGCCTATTCTTGGCGTTATGCAGGTCCTGATCAACTTCGGCATCGTAATAGCCTCTGTCGCGTTCATGGAATTCGTGGCGTGGTGGAGCCACAAATATGTGATGCACGGCTGGGGCTGGGGCTGGCACCGCGACCATCACGAGCCGCACAACAACACGTTCGAGAAGAACGACCTCTACGCGATCGTCGGCTCGGCGATCTCGATCAGCCTGTTCGTCATCGGGGCCTGGCTTTGGGAACCGGCGACCTGGATGGGCGTGGGCGTGATGATCTATGGCATCATCTACACGCTGATCCATGACGGGCTGGTGCATCAGCGCTATTTCCGCTGGGTGCCCAAGAGCGGCTATGCCAAGCGCCTCGTCCAGGCGCACAAGCTGCACCACGCGACCATCGGCAAGGAGGGCGGCGTGAGCTTCGGCTTCATCGTCGCCGAGGACCCGGTGAAGCTGAAGAAGGAGCTCAAGCGCCAGCGCGAGGCAGGGATTGCCGTCGTGCGGGACTCGGTCGGCGCCAGCTGAACATGGCAAAACGGGCCTGACGGCTTTTCGACCATCAGACCCGCTTTCTGTCCATCCGCCCCCGTAAAGGGGACGTGGCGATTACAGCCGCTCGATCTTGCGCGCGGCTTCGTCGAGGATTTCGGCGACCTGGTGCTTGAACTCGGTATCCACCTCGCCGCTGGCGAGACGGTGCGCCATCGCGGCCATCAGATTGCCGACCGCACGGCCGATCTGCGGGCCGCCGGCGCGCTGTTCGCGCTCCTCGCCCGCTTCCGTCAATCGGGCGATCAGCGCATCGGCCTCGTCCCGCTTTTCCGCCAGCTCCGCGACGCCCGCATCGGTGATGCGGAACGCCTTGCGCGATCCTTCCGTCTCCGCCGAAGCGATCAGGCCCGTATCCTCCAGCAGGCTGAGCGTGGGATAGACCACGCCGGGGCTGGGGGCATATTGGCCGCCGGTCATCTCCTCGATCGCCTTGATCAGGTCATAGCCGTGGCGCGGTTCCTTCTCAATCAGCGCCAGCAGCACGAGCCGCAATTCGCCGCCATCGAACATCCGCCGACGCCCGCGCGGTCCACGACCGCCGCCACCACGTCCGCCCCGGCCACCGCCTTCGAAGCTGAAATTGCCGAAATCCCAGTCGCCACCCCAGCCGCGGCCACCAGGGCCAAAGCTCATGGCGATAAAGGGCTTCATGCGGCCTTCCCAGCCGCCGCGCGGGCCACCGCCCATTCTGAAACGCATAGTCATATCGATTCTTACTCCTGTGTATCTCGATGGGTCTAAGATATATCTTTATGCATCTTCGTCAAGAGGCGAAATGCGACGACCTGCCCTTTCGCGATTTTGCGCGAGCGGCTAGCGTGCTCCCGATGAGCGACCTGTTCGACACCCTTCCCGCCGACAGCCAGGCTGACCCTGCGCCTGGCCCCGATGCGCCGCTGGCGGATCGGCTGCGGCCGCGATCGCTGGACGAGATCATCGGCCAGGATCATCTCACCGGACCGGAGGGCGCGATCGGGCGGATGGTCGCGGCGGGCAAGCTGTCCTCGATGATCCTCTGGGGTCCGCCCGGCACCGGCAAGACCAGCATGGCGCGGCTGCTGGGCGAGGCAACGGGGATGCGCTTCGTCGCGATCTCTGCCGTGTTCTCGGGCGTCGCCGACCTCAAGAAAGCCTTTGCAGATGCCGAAAGGATGGCGGGCGCGGGCCAGCGCACCCTGCTGTTCGTGGACGAGATCCACCGCTTCAACCGCGCGCAGCAAGACGGGTTCCTGCCCTTTGTCGAGCGCGGCACGGTGGTGCTGGTGGGGGCCACGACCGAAAACCCCTCGTTCGAACTCAACGCCGCCTTGCTCAGCCGCAGCCAGGTCCTGATCCTGCGGCGGCTCGACGAGGCGGCGCTGGCCGAGCTGATCGCGCGCGCCGAGCGGCTGACAGGCAAGACGCTGCCGCTGACCGAGGATGCCCGCGCCGCGCTGATCGCCTCGGCCGATGGCGATGGCCGCTTCCTGCTCAACCAGGTCGAGACCTTGCTGTCGATCCAGGTCGATGCCCGGCTCGACCCGGCGGAGCTGGCGGCGTTGCTCCACCGCCGGATGCCGGTCTATGACAAGGACCGCGAGGGGCATTACAATCTCATCTCTGCGCTGCACAAGGCGATGCGTGGCTCCGATCCGCAGGCCGCGCTCTATTATCTCGCGCGCATGCTGGTGGCGGGCGAGGAGCCGCTCTACGTCCTGCGCCGGATCACCCGCTTTGCCAGCGAGGATATCGGTATGGCCGATCCGCAGGCGCTGGTGCAGTGCCTTACCGCCAAGGACGCCTATGCATTCCTGGGCTCTCCCGAAGGCGAGCTGGCAATCGTCCAGGCCTGCCTCTATTGCGCGACTGCGCCCAAGTCGAACGCCGCCTATGCCGCGCAAAAGGCCGCGTGGAAGGCCGCCAAGGCCACCGGATCACTGATGCCGCCGCCCAATATCCTCAACGCGCCGACGAAGCTGATGAAGGATATCGGCTATGGCCAAGGCTATGCCTATGACCATGACGCGCAGGACGGATTTTCCGGCGCGAACTACTGGCCCGAAGAGATGGAACCGCAAGCCTTCTACCAACCGGTGGAACGCGGCTATGAAGCCCGCATCGCCGAACGCATGCGGGTGTGGGAGGAGTTGCGGAAGCAGCGGGGTTAGGCGGCCTGGGCGAAGCTACGCCGAATCTGGTCGGCAGCGGCCACTGCATCCACCATATTCCGATAGGTCTGGCCGCTTCGGGCCAGCAGTTGCCCTTCTTCGCCGTAAAACAGCCAGCACCAGTTCTGATTGCCACGATCGACGAATTTGAATCCCGGGCTATTCGGTTGCAGATCAGCGGGCGTCAGAGCAAAGGTATCGTCATCCGCAGCGATAGCCGCATCGATCTCGCTATCTGTCATGGCACCGACACGCGCCCAGTCTGACCGGGCTGCCTCATTCCCCGTGGCCGAAACGCGATCTGAAAACCTCTCGCTCATATCTGCTCGCTCGCCTGGCACTGATCAGCCTGATTGCACCGCTACGAACGGTATATACCACGGCAATGATCCTGTCGTCACCCCGAGAGACTCCAAGGGCCAACAGCCTCAGTTCATCACCGGCTTCCCGGACAGCGGCCGGGTTGATCAGGTCACCCTCCCAAAACTCGGCCAACTCGCAAAAATCGATCCCGTGCTTTTCCAGATTGATCAAGCGCTTGGCTTCGTCCCATTCAAATTCCATAACGCCCTGCCCACGCTGGAGTTCTCAAAGATGCCAAAGCCGTTCCGCCCTGCCCGCTTCACGCAAGCTATCGCAGGATTTACCCTGGCTCTAGCCCTGCTTGGCTCTCCAACGGCAGCGCAGCAGACACCCCCGCCTGCAGGCCCGACGCGCCTGACGATGGCCGAGGCGGCGGGGTACAAGGCGCAGTTCCTGTGTTCGGGCCTGTGGAACGGCAACAAGACGGTCGCCGATATCGAGGCGGACGAGCTTTCGGGCATATACCCGCATATCGACCCGATCGTGCCGGGCCTGAAGGCCGAGATCGACGAAGCCGCGCATCAGGTGAGCGTCAGTTTCGCCGAGGACATGCCGCCGCGCGTTGCCCGGCACAATCCGGTCACCGGCTGCACCTCGATGCCGATCGGCTGGACCAATGACGGCCGCCGTCTGCCCGGCGAGGCGCTGGAGCGCGCGCCTGCTGGCAGTCTCGACGACCGCCCCTGGCCGATGGGTGATGCCGATGCCAGCGACCCACGCGTGATGATGATCACCCCGTTCGACACGCTGATCGAGAGCGCGTTCGATGCGAAAGCCTTTGGCGGCAAGACCAGCGGCGTGGTGATCGTCCACAAGGGGCGCATCGTGCAGGAACGCTACAAACAGGGGCACGACCTGCATACCGCGCAGCGCACCTGGTCGGTCGCGAAGTCGATCGCGGGCACCTATGTCGGCTTCGTCCGGCAGAAGGGCTTCACCATCCCCGAAACGCCGATCCGCGAATGGAACGTGCCGGGCGATCCGCGCCGCGCGATCACGGTCGATAACCTGCTGCGCATGGGCAGCGGGCTCGAGAGCGACAGCCCCGGCAACCGCACCGACGCGGTATACATGGGCGCGGGCGAAGTGCGACAGTGGACGACGCAATGGCCGATGCTGCACAGGCCCGGCTCGACCTTCCGCTATGCCAATAACGACATCCTGCTGGCGACGCTCGCCGCGCGCGATGCCGCGCCGGATCTTCACCCGCACCAGATGTTCGACGCGATCGGCATGACCCGCACCTGGGCCGAGACCGACTGGCAGGGCAATTACATCCTGTCGAGCCAGGTCTGGACCACTGCGCGCGACATGGCACGCATGGGCCTTTTGTACCTGAATGACGGCATGTGGGACGGCCAGCGCATCCTGCCCGCAGGCTGGCGCGACTATGTGACGAAGCCCAGCGGCCCGCAGCCCGACGGTCCGTTCGGCTATGGCGCAAGCTTCTGGCTGATGAACAGGAGCGAGGGCGTGCCCGCCGATGCGTTCGCAGCGTTCGGCAATCGCGGCCAGTATCTTGTGGTGATCCCCAGCCGCGATCTGGTGATCGTGCGGCGCGGCTATGACAAGGCGGGCGACCAGTTCGACATCGCCAGGTTCACCGCCGAGGTGCTCAAGCAGATCCGCTGACAGCATGCGTCACTTCGCGCATTATGCCTGTTTCGACTGGTCCGGCCAAGCGGTAGCACGGCCAAAAGGTCTGGCGCTGGCGACCATCGCAGCCGAGGACGAGGCGCGGCCGGTGCTGCTGCGTCCGCAAGGCGGCTGGTCGCGCGGCGCGGCGCTCGACTGGCTGCTCGACCATGCCGCAGCGGGGACCGACATGCTGATCGGGCTGGACCTTTCCCCCACCTTCCCGTTCGTCGATGCGGGCGGCTATTTCCCCGATTGGGAGCATAGCCCCGCCGACGCGCGCGGCCTCTGGGCGCTGGTCGACGGGCTGTGCGCCGAGGACGAACATCTCGCCGCGAGCAGCTTCGTGCGGCATGATGAGGCGCGGCGCTATTTCCGGCACGGAAAGGGCGACACTGGTGACCGCTTCGGCAGCCTCGGCACCGGGCGGCTGCGCGCGGTCGAGCATCACCAGCGCCGCACGAAACAGGCGAATAGCGCCAGCTGCTTCAACCTCGTCGGCGCAGCGCAGGTCGGCAAGTCGAGCCTCACCGGCATGCGCGTGTTGCACCGGCTCGCAGGGCGCGTGCCGATCTGGCCGTTCGATCCGGTGCCGGAACGCGGCCCGGTGATCGTCGAGATTTATACCAGCATCGCCGCGCGCGCCGCAGGGGTTGCAGGCGGGCGGAGCAAGGTGCGCGATGCCGAAGCGCTGCACCAGGCGCTCGCTGCGCTCGGCGCGCCGCCGCCTGCCCCGCTGCTGGCGCATGACGACCATAGCACCGATGCGCTGATCACCGCTGCCTGGCTGCGCGATGCCGCGCGCGATGCGGAGCTGTGGCACGCCCTGTGGCATCCGCCCATGCTCGATGACGCGATCCGCCGCACTGAAGGCTGGACCTTTGGCGTCAAATAGCGCATGGCACGCGGCGCAATCGCGATGGGTACGCCGCTTTAGCTCAGCTGGTAGAGCAACCGCCTTGTAAGCGGTAGGTCGTTGGTTCGAATCCGACAAGCGGCACCATGCACGGTCGCAATCAGGGGCTTGGGGGGCCGCAATCGCACGAAAGCTGACCTGTCGCTGATGGACTTCTCGCCCGCCGAAAACCTGCCCCAACCCGCATCCCGGTTTTCGCATTGGCGCGAAGCGTGGCGCTCGCGGTTCGGCGAGCGTGCGGGCGGCATCATCCTGGCGCTGATTGCCGAACTTCTGTTCGTGCTCGCCCTGCTATCGCTGTCGATCGCGCCGCCGGGCGAAAAGCGCGAAGAATCGCTGATGACCGTGTTCGGCGTGACACCCGAACCCACAGCGGAAAAGACCGAGCAGGACAGCCCCAAGCCTGCGGAAAACGCCTCGCGCTCGCCCGAACCGACCGAGCAGGAAGAAAGCCCGGTCGAGACGCCGAGTCCGGTCGTCTCTCCCCAACCCTCGCCAATCCCACCGCCGATCGTCGCGATCCCTTCGCCCCAGGCCGCGCCAGCCGCGCCGCCTGCGCAGCCCAAGGCCAAGGCCGTGATCAAGCCGGGCCGCGTCTATGGTCCGATGGATAAGGGCGTGCCCGGCGACAGCGAGCGGGTCGGCTCCGGTCCGAATGGCGAGCCGCTGTTTGCCGCCGCCTGGTATCGTGAGCCCTATGACGATGAGCTCAAGGGCTATCTGTCGACCGCACGCGGCCCCGGTTCGGCGCTGATCGCGTGTCGCACGGTGCCGGATTTCCGGGTCGAGGATTGTTACGAGATCGGCGAATCGCCGCAGGGGTCGGGAATTGGCCGCGCAGTCATTGCCGCCGCCTGGCAGTTCCGCGTGCGCCCGCCCCGCGTCGGCGGGGTATCCAAGGTGGGCGAATGGGTGCGCATCCGCATCGACTACGGCGTGCGCACCACCAGTCGCTGAAATTGCTCGCCGCTGATCAGCCGCGCGTGAAGACACCGCAGGCGAGGCGATCCCCGCTATCGCCCGAAGGATCGGTCTTCTGGTCGTCCGCCTTGGCGTGGATCACCAGAGCCGCCCCATCGGCATCGAGCATCTGATCGAGCTGCGCTTCGTCGAGGAGATAATCCATCCGTCCACTGCCGTCGCTCGCCACGACGAGATTGGGCATGTCGCCCGAATGCTGGCCCTGCGGATTGTTGAGGCCATGTTTGGCACCCATGGGATTCCAGTGCCCGCTTGCGCTCTCGAACTTCGGCCCCTCGCACTTGCCGGTCATGTGAACATGGATGCCGTGCTCGCCCGCCGACATGCCCGTGGCATTGATGGCGAGGCGGATACCGCCCTCTTCCTGCGTGGCCGTCACCGAGCCTGCATCCTTGCCGTCGGCCGTCCTGAGCAGCGCCTGCGCGGTGGCGGGAGCGGAGTCGGCGGCCATATAGGCGCGCTCGGGTTCGTCCTGTGCGGCCGGCGCTTCGGCATCGTTGCTGCAGGCGGCGAGCGCGAGGCCAAGGGTCAGGCTGGTTGCGGTCAGAATTGTTCGGGCAGAGATCATCATGGGCTCCTGTCTTTGCCCAATTACCCCGCGCGCCTTTCTCCGGTTCCCGCACGAGCCGGGAAAGTCTGTTTGACAATGCGACGCCTTGCCGGTTGGTTGACCGCACCAGACGCCTTAACCGCTGCAGGAGAGAATGCCGCATGTCCCACGCCGTTGCCGTCAATCCCCCAACCGATCTCAACCAGGCGCTGGGCTTTGTCCGCGTCGTCGAACTCGATCCGGCGGGCCGTGCGACGATCGAATATCAGGCGGGCATGCACATGTGCCATTCGGGCGGCGTGGTTCAGGGTGGGTTCGTCACCGGCTGGATCGATGCCGCCATGGCCTATGCCGCCATGGCGATGACCGGCCCGGACGTCGTGCCGATGTCACTCGAACTGAAAGTCAGCTTCTTCGCGCCGGCGCGCCCCGGCCTGCTCACCGCGACCGCCTGGGTCGAGAAGCGCGGACGCAGCACCTGCTTTTTCGAAGGGCAGTTGCTCGACGCCGGCGGCAAGGTGCTGGCCAAGGCGAGTTCCACGCTGATGCTTGCCGACCGGGGACGGATCGAGCAGGCTTCGAGCGCGGCGCTGGCGACCGACTAGACTTGCGATTATTTCGGTGCAGCGGCCTGCAGGTCGCTCAGGAAGCTGCGGATCCGCTTGGCGTTGACGCCGAGATCGCTCTTGCCGACGCGAGAGACGCTGCGGACGTCGACTTCGCTGGTAAGACCGCCGGGGCCAGGCTGCACCCGCACCACGACATCGTCCTTGAACTTGAACAGCGAAACCGTGTCGGTCGCCTCAAGCCGCCCTTCCTCGGGCTTTGACGCGGCGATTTCCCAGCCACGCTCGCGTGCGACCTCGGTGGCCAGCGTCACGGCACGGTCGACCGGCAGCTTGATCACCACCGTCTTCAGATCGCCATAGGCGCCGCGGTGCAGCACCTTCCAGCGCTCCTTGGCGTCCATGCCGGCATATTTGGGTTCGCCGCGACCGGGAATGTCGGCAAAATCGTCGGGACGCAGCTTGAGCACCTGGAATTGCGGCGGGTTGTCGAGATTGGTGGTGATGTCGTGAATCTGCGGCACGCTGCGCGCGACATTGATCCAGTATCCCATGAAGCCGAGATAGACGAGCGAGCAGACCAGTCCCATCACCGTCAGATCGCGGATGCGCTTGCCCTTCTTGCGATAGAGCAGCAGCACGATGAGCGAGAATACCAGACCCACCAGCGCCACGACAATGGCGGCTGCCACGGTGCTGACGCCGTTCAGCTTGCCCCACCAATCCTGGCCCGCACCGATCGCGCCGATCAGCGCCATCACGATCGATCCTGCCCCCAGCAACAGGCAAAGCCGTGCCAGCCAGATCGAACCATGTGGTTTTGCGGTCTCGTCCATGAACTCCCCCTGTTACGCGTACGTGTTGCCAGCAAGTCACACATAGGAAAGCGATGGCGCTTTGGCAAACCTTATGGGGAAGCCGGAGGGTCAAGAATTGCGCTCGACTCAAGGGCTTGCCGTCCCTAAGGGCGCGGATCGACGCCCTTTCCTTCTATCGTCTGGACCGATGACCGAATTCAACATTATCCCGCTGGATCAGGTGGATAGCGCCTGGGTTGAAGAACTGCTCGATCTGGTGTTCGGCCCGGAGCGAAAGAACCGCACCATCTATAAGGTGCGCGATGGCCTTGCCCATCTGCCCGCGCTCAGCTTTGCCGCAGTCGATGGCGAGGGCTATCTGGTCGGAAGCATCCAGTGCTGGCCGGTCGCGCTGACCGATCCCGATGGGCTGGCCTATCCGATGATCCTGGTCGGCCCGGTCAGCGTCGCGCCCGATCACCAGGACCAGGGCATCGGCCGCGCGCTGATGGCGGCGGTGTTCGGCGCGATGGGCGTGGGCGAGAAGCTGCCGCTCGTGCTGCTGGGCGATCCCGAATATTATGGCACCCGCTTCGGCTTTACCGCCGAGCGCACCGGGGGCTGTCTCTTATA
>NZ_LSIS01000238.1:0-21694 GCF_001556365.1 Blastomonas sp. CCH1-A6
TTCGCTATCCGTTCGCCCTTTCCGTGCAGATACGTCACTTTCGTGTAGTCACCCCAGTCAGTATACTCTCGCCAAGCTTTCGACCACTGGGCAGCAATTTACGGGACGACTTCCGCACTGCGCGACGAGTTCCGCGAGGGCGGTCTCTATCCTCATAAGGTCCGCCAGCTTGGCTCTGACATTTCGCAGATGCTGCTCGGCAAGGGTCTGAACCGTCTCGCAAGTGGCTCCGTCTTGTGGAGCCAAGTCTAACAGAGTCCCGATTTCCTCCAATGAGAAACCGAGTTCGCGGCCACGCCGGACGAACCTCAGTCGATCCACATCCGACGGCCCATAATCGCGATAAGATCCCCTGCGCGGCGGCGCAGCGACTAGCCCGATGCGTTCGTAATAGCGGATCGTTTCAATGTTGCAGCCGGTCAGTTCCGACACCACGCCGATCTTCATGGGAATACCTCTTGAGTCTGTAGCCGCTACAGAGTGTAGACGAGGAGCAGAGCGAAGTCATGCAAAGGCACACGTTATGCGTAGCATTCAAAATTGGTTCAGCGGACTAGCAACGGGTGGGGGCGTTCTGGCTTCCTTCGGCGCAGCGACATGCTGCGCTTTGCCTCTGATGCTTGCATCTGCCGGACTAGGCACGGCATGGCTCGGCAGCATCGCACCGATTTTCGCGCCCTACCGAACCCCTTTATTGGTGGTTGCAGCAGTGTTGCTGTTGGCAGGGGCGGCACGCTTAGTCTGGCAATTCCGGCTCGCACGCACTTGTCCGTCGGATACGGCCTGTGGAAGCCCAATCTTCAGAGCGCTGACTGCATTCGGATTGTTGATCGGCACCGCTCTCTTTGCAGGAGCCATGATCTATGTCTGACCCAATCCTGATCTCTCGCCTGAGGTGTCCCGATTGTGGGACTGAAAAGAATGAGGTCATGCCGACTGACGCCTGCTGGTATTTTTATACCTGTTCGGGCTGCGGCACCCGACTAAAACCTCTGGAAGGCGACTGCTGCGTATTTTGTTCCTACGGAACGGTGCCATGCCCTCCAATCCAGCAGGGCATTTGCTGCAACGACTGATAGAAATTGGCAGGAGAAACACCCTGCGGGGCGATGTCCGCTTCGGGGTCGCTTTGCGAATTTCCGCTTTCCGCGGAGAAAAGAACGAAGCTGCCTGTCCGCTTCAATTACGGGTCATGCTCCCCACCGAATGTGGCCGGGCACTGCCAGAGGGCCCTATCGGTCCTCCCGATCCAGACGGACCGCCTTCTCGATAAACCCCTGTGGGTCTTGCACGAAATGGGCTGCGTCTGATTGGAGAACCGTCCTGATCACAGCTTCCCTGCTTGGCTGAATGATCGCACCCTCCGGCGTCGCAAAGACGCAGTCGAAATGCCGCGCGAGGTCGCAGACCCCGCCGATCAATGGCAGAGAGATATCCGCCACATCGAAGCGGACCTGGACTTCTTCGATGAATTGCTCATCGAAGCTCACCTGGATGTCGTCAGCAGGTTCGTCGCCCCACACCCGGAGACCGGTGTAGGATCGCGGCTTCTCTGGCAGCAACATATCGAGCTTCGCAAATAGCGCATTCGCCTCTGCGATTGGCAGCGCCAGAACAACCTCGTCGAGCTGCGTGCGGCTCATCCGTACAGCGTCGACCCCTGCGATACGCGCCGCAGAGGCGGGGATCAGGTTGATGACGAACTGCCAGACGGCCATCAGTCGAACATAGCGCCAATGCGGGGTCCGACAATGGGCTCATTCGCGGAACGCGGGAGCTGCTCTGCCGCCAACCGGCGCCGCCGCCCGTCCGGGCAGGGCAGCGCCCCTTACCCGCGAACGCGCCTTATCCTTGTCATGAAGGCGTTCGCGGTCGGAGCTTTCAGGCCGTAATGCGCGCCGTGGCGCGCAGGCGGGACATTCGATATCCTCCGTCCGGTCAAGGATCGGCTCAGGCTCTCGCTGCGCTTGCCTTCACCACCCGCACGGCGGCGATGCCGGCTTCGCGGCATCGTCCCTGACAGTCCGTCGCCTGCCGACCAGCCCCGCCAAACGGCCTTTCAAGATTGGTGGTGTTCCCGCTGCAACCCCTTCGCATGGCCGAAGGAGCGGCCCGGTGTTGCGCTGATGCGCCTGACCGGCCCTGCCTTCGTCTCACCTGCTCGTGGGCGGGAACGTCTCTTCCACACACACAGGAACACCTGCCGAAACCTATCGGCGGCCGCCCCTTAGTCAAGGATCGCGGTCCCCCCAATTTTCAGCGGGGAGGCTGTGTCGCTGCGCGCCAGCCACCTCGCAGAAAATCGGTTCCCCCACGCCCGCCATGGCGGCGGCGAGACAAGCTCGCCGTCCCTGACACGGCTCGTCCGGCCCGATGGGTTTTTGGCTGTTCCCAATGTGGGGACGATTTCAAAAATCGGAGGCTTTTATGACTGTTTTCAATTCGTTCGCAGATCTGGCTCAGGCACGGATCAATCTTGCCGATGCACGTGAAGGGATCACTGAATCCTACGACGGGGCGTTTCTTGAACACAGCGATCTGGCCAAGCTCAACATCATCGAGGCTCCAATCGCCGCAGAGATGCCGGATCCAGACATGGCGCGCCGCGCCGTGGAGATGGCAATCGGAACGATCTTCGATGTCCTCAAGGATACGCGCATGGAAGAATTCGCGCAGCAACTCGCTTGGGGCATGGTCAACTCCTTCCACATGACCGCACGCCTCGCTGAAGCTCGCGAGGACGATGCTGCAAAGAAGCTGGGCGAAATGGCACGCCACTTCGATCCTTCGGAAATCTACGCTGTCGAGCTCGAGGAAACACAACAGCTCTGCCAGACACTGCAAGGGTGCCGGGAAGCGCTCGAGGCGATGCGCGATCATGCAGCGGACGTTTACCGGGTCGAAACCGGTCGCCCCTTCACGGCCGCACGGGGATCGCAAGTCAGCAAGAATGGGGTGACCGCAAGCCAGGTGCAGGCACGCGATTTCCTCGCAGCACGCGCCAAGGATCGCAGGGCGCAATTCCAGCCCGATGGCCCGCTGGTGATCGTGTCAGGTGGACAGAAGGATTGGCACGATTTCGCGATGATCTGGGCAATCCTCGACGACATCAAGTCCCGGATCCCGAACATGGTCCTGGGCACGACCGGCATGCGCAAGGGCGTCGACGCCATGGCGGGTGCATGGGCGCAGCAGAACGGGGTCAACACGATCCTGTTCGTTCCCGACCAGCGCCACGGCAACCGCGCTCCGTTCCTGCGCAACGAGAGCATCGTCAAACTGAACCCGGTTGAAGCGATCATCGGAGAAGGATCCGGCATCCAGTCGAACCTTGCACAGCGCCTCCGTCAGGCTGGCGTGCCGCTGCACATTCGCCGCATCAGCGATCAGGGGCAAACGCGCTCGCGCACCTTCGGCTGAGCGCTCTTCGGAAGGCTCCGGCTTATGCCGGGGCCTTCCGTTCTTCTTTTGCGCAAGGGGCGGGCTCTGGGGGCATCGAACCCCCTTCGCCCACTGCCGCGAGCATAGCGATCCCTGAATGTATCAGCCGCACTTTTACCTTGGCTCGGCGCAACTTGCCCGTGCTCGATGCTTCGCATCTTGCGGGCATCGCTGCCGCGCCAGCGGCTGCATCCGGACAATGGGCCGACCGGAAATCCTCAGGCTGGACGAGACCCCTTGTGGGCATTCAGCCACAAGGTCAGGAAGTGAGAAAGGAGAGGGGGATGGAGGAGACGAGCAGCGACAGGAGGCAAAGATGCTCGTCACATTCCGCGTCAAGGATATCGAGACAAGGCTCCATTCGGTACCGGCTCAGATACGCCCGCAAGAGCTCGCCGCGCTGATGCGCAGACTGCACACCGCGAACAGTACAATCGATGCAGATCCAGGCGAATTCCTGGCCGCGCCCCTGAACTTCGAGATCAATGCCAACGCGCTTGCCATCGCCGAGTTCGCTTCATGCTTCGACCATCGTCCGGAGATGATCGCGATCGTCGAGGAAGCGCAGTTTCTTGGACGAATGCTGCGGATCGAGCACCAGCAATGCGATGCGCCGATCACGATGCGCGTGAGTGAACACATCGCTCTGGTAGGTGACATCACGATGAGCAGCGACCTTGCGTCCAAGGTGCTCATCTCTCTTGGCCGCCATGCAAATGAATCTGGCCAATTGTCCCTGCAGAAGCTCGCGACAGCGCTCGAAGATCACCGGACTTACGCGGCTTTCGTCAAGGCAGGAATCACTCCGCTCTTCGAAAGCCTCGCGTTCATCGCCGCCACCGATTGTGGAGAGCAACATCCGCTGCTCGAATGGAGCTAATGACAAACCAGCCACCAGTTCACGAGCAGCCGGGAATCGGCTCAACTCGACGCCATGTTTAACGCTCGATCTGCAACCAGCCTCCTGCAGGATCGAGGTGGAAAAGGGTGCCCGGCACGTTGCCGCGGTGCCCTTTTTTCATGCCGCCTGGGTCACGCCGATCCCGAACAGCCACGTTCCAGGGCATAGCTTTCGCGACGTCGCTGGGAACGCATACCTCCTGCCGCAGGCACGTCCACCACCATCGCCATGAGCACCCCGCCAGCATACTGGTCAACCACTAATTTCCCGACCGAGAAGCCGTGCTACGCCGGCTTCCGCACCATCGAAAAATTAGCGGTCAAGCCTCCGCTTCGCTCCGGTGACCAGCACACTGACGAGGCGCTGTTTCATGGCATGGCGGACGAGCCGCCAAGCGCCAGGAGGCAAGGTCATGTGCTACAGAACGGAAAGCTACGAAGACGACGTTTCGGTGCTTCGTCAGATCAACACCAACATCATCGCCCTTGATGAAAAAACGCTGGAAGCTGAGCGGCGCTCCTACCACACATTCTTCGACGTCCACGTCGTTGAGACCCCGGACGGGTACATCCTCATCGAGGAGGGAGACTATGGCGAGCTGCCGATGCACCTGATCGACCAGATCGTCTACACCGCTACCGGCAAGATGGCCGATGAATTCTGACGAGGCAGGGCGGTGGTCATCGCTGCCCAACTCGACAAAAACCAGACCTCACCCGCCAAGCTTCTCGAGGGCAGAAATCGCCACCTTTGGCTTCACCTTGACGGCCAGTTGCAGAAGGGCAATCGCCGTATCCTGACCGACCTTCTTGATCAGCCGATTCAGCTCTCGTTCTGCTTCCTCACGCTCAAGCTCTGCAAGCTTCTGCCTGCGCTCTTCCAGGTCCTTTTCCGCTGCTGCCAGGGCAGACCGTTCGCGTTCAAGTTTCGACACCATTGCGCATTTCTCCTAGCCTTGAAAGACCATGTGAAGATGCACCAATCGCAGGGTCTGTTCGAGGCATTTTTTTGCTTGCTGCTCTCGCGCCACTTCGTCTCGATATAGGCGATACTTGGACGACGACCTTGATCGAACGTGGTGCCAATGACCTGAACCAGCGGTTCACAAAGGCAGGCCAAACGTCTTTGGTCAGTTCGCAAGTCAGGCTCGCGACCACACTCCCCCGGAAAACCAACAGGGCCAGTGATCCCCCTACGGCACTGGACCTAGCACAGGGCACAAGTTCCTGATTTTTGCACACCGTACACACGCAAGCGTGTAAAGGTGAGACGGGGCATATATAAATCAGATGCTTAGCTGCGATGATTCACAACGAATCGTCAGGCAGTCGTGACCTCGCTGTTTGCCATGCACGTCCCGAAAATTACCCAATTCAGGGTGATTGGACGTCACCTTCTGCGAAGGTCATGGCACTATGGATGTTCTTCAGAAAACCCTAACCCGTCGGGCCTTTCTCGATGGCAATCTCGCGCGCCGTAAGTGGCAGGGCAGTGGCCGCGAATACAATATCCTCGATACCGAGCTTCCGGGGTTCGGTCTGCGCGTCAGGTCAACCGGCAGGGCGTTCTGGTTCGTGCGTCTGCGGCGGCGCGGCAAGGAGCGACGTGTCACGATTGGTGCCGCCTCGAAAGTTAGCGCCAAAGCAGCGCGTAGCGAAGCGCGGTCGCTGCTTGCACAGGCTGCACTTGAAGGACTGCCCCAGCGCAAGACGGCGCACACATCGCCGCTGCTCATCCAGTTTGTCGCGGACCACTGGCACCACATCGGGCGCGGATGGAAGCCGTCGACTGCATTGCGCAATCAGCACGCATGGCAAAATATGATCGCACCCCATTTTGGCACGAAGCCGATTGCCGAAATCACCGCCAGCGATGTTGTTCGCTGGCGCGACGGTTGCGCAGGCGAAAGCGAGTGTCGCTTCAACCGGGCGGTGCCGGTACTGGCATCGCTCTTCAAATATGCAGAGGCACTGAAACTGCGTCCCAAGGGCTCAAACCCGTGCCGCGGCATCCCCCGCTATAAGCGGCCCCTCAAGGAGCGGTACCTCTCGCCCAAGGAGTATCGCCGCCTCTGGCGCGAGCTCATGTTCGCTGAGGCAGAGTTCCCGGCCCAGGTCGCGGTCATGAAGCTCCTAATGTTCACTGGCGCTCGGGTCGGCGAGATCCGCGATCTGCAATGGCAATGGGTTAAGCCGCCGCGCCTGTTGCTGCCTGACAGCAAAACCGGCCCCAAAACAATCTACCTCAACAGTCAGGCGGTGGCGGTTCTCAAGTCGATCCCGCAAGTGCAAGGCTGTTCGCTGGTCTTTCCAGGCAGCTCCTTCAAAAAGCCTCTGAACATCCAGCATTGGTGGAGCCGCTTTCGTCCACTGTGCGGATTGCCTGATGTGCGGATTCACGATCTGCGCCACAGCTTTGCCTCCGTGGCGATCGGTCAAAACATTCCGCTGGCGACGATCAGCACTCTTCTCGGCCACGCACTGCCTGAGACCACAGGCCGCTATGCGCACCTTGCTGACGAGCATATCGCCGACGCGGCGCAGCGCGTGTCCGGGTCGCTTGCCAATGCGATCGGATTGGGCCGATGAACGCGCGGTCGTTCAACCTTATCGTCGGTGAGGCGCTCGCCGATATCAGTCTTGATCCCGACGGATGCAAAAGGCCCAAGGGGCGACAACGCACCACAACTTGGCTGGGTGACGAGCCGGGGTTTGGCATCCGCCAGTATCCCGGCGATCACGCCGTCTATTTCGTGCAGGCGCGGATGGGGGGCAGAAACCGCACTGTAACGATAGGGCGGACTGCGGTCTTGACGCGGCATCAGGCGGCGAAGGTGGCGCGTTTGGTGCTGGCCCATGCGCGAGTTGGCGACGATTCGGCGACAAAGCGGGCGCGGGTGAGGGGGGCACCAATGTATGCTGACTTCCTCGACGAGTTCTGGGCAAAATGGGCGGGGCGATGGTCGCTGGAGACCCAGAGGAACAATGCCGGCACGCGAAGGTGTTATCTCAACGGTTCCTTTCCGGGGCTGGGGATCGACGAGATCGACGAGGCGCACGTGACAGCGTGGTTTGCGCGTCTCAATGACGAAACGACGCCAGGAGCCGCCAACATGGCGCTTGGGCTTCTCAATTTGATCCTCAACAAGGCGATTGCCTGGGGCTACCGCTACGACCAGAGTAACCCCTGTACCAGCATCCGGCGGAACAAGCGCAGGAAGTGCGAACGCTTTCTGAGCGTGCCCGAGCTTCAGCGACTGGGTATAGTCCTCGCGCAGGAGCGCCAGTCTTCCGACTTGGTCAGGTCATTGGCTGCCATTGCCACCACGATTTTGTTGCTTACCGGCTGCCGCAGGGGTGAGATCCTCGGGCTACAGTGGGACGACATCAAGGGCAGGCGGATCAAGCTGCGCCACGGCAAGACTGGCCCGCGCACTGTCTGGCTCGGAGAAGAGGCGAGGGCCGTCATCGATACCATCCCACGTCGCCGTGGCGTCGATTGGCTGTTCTGGAACGCTGACGAGGGCGCGCCAATCCGCTCTTTCGCCGGGCACTGGTACGTGATGCAGGAGATGGCGGGCCTCTCGCGTGTGCGGCTGCATGATCTTCGCCACACCTTCGCCAGTCACGCAGCAATGAACAGGGAGACCCTTCCGATGATCGGGAAGCTCCTCGGGCACCGGATATTGCAGACCACCGCCCGCTACACGCATCTCGACGATGGGCATGTCTTTGACGCAGCAGAGCAGGTCGGGGCTGAGATTGCTCGAATGAATGGGATTGTGCCTTAGGCGTCTAACGAGTGATCGCGCGCCAAATAGTCTTGGTCGGCCTGGTTTGGGACAAACGCGCCGTTCCCATGTCGCAGGTAGAGCGTCAGCTCTTGTGGCAAGCCGACGTTCAGCGCTTGTCCGCGGGGCGTAGCGGTAAGACTAAAGCTGGGCCGTCAGCGGCTACGCGGCTTCAAGGTCGACATTCAGTGAAAGCGGACAGCCGAAACACCGGACCCCTCTGTTTCTACGAGGCGCTCTACGTGCCGTTTAGAATGAGTCGATGGCTGACTTTTTCCGAATGTAAAACATGCTCCGAACAGAAAGTTGTGCCACCAGAGCCCGTCGGCGAAAGTCAGCAGGCAGTCACCAATATGAATATCCGACTTCTCGGAACGCCAAGGACGTTGACTTGTTGCGCACACCAATTGGTGTGCTATGACACATCGAACCATGTGCTAACGCACATCAAACGCTGTGTGGGATGAGAAGGTGCTGTGCCTTACGCCGAATTCGTCGCCGAGCTTGAGCGCGCGGGCTTCAGTGTTCGAGGCTTTGCAGGCCTCATTGGCATGAACCCGAACTCCATTACCAACTACGCAGGCCGGGGTGGTGTCCCGCAGAATGTCGCGCTCGTTGCGGTTCTGGTGGCCGAAATGGCTGCAAAGGGTCTCGATTATCGCAGCGCGATCGCCAAGGTCGCGCCGACCCGCAAGCCGCGCGGCGCGACCCGCCCCGGCCAGTTTGGCGGTGACCGCCAGGCCAGCTTGGATCTTGTGTCGTGAGCTGGCGGGTTGCAGCTGAAGGGTTGAGCCATGACTGATTGGCTCGCGTGGCTTGAACCCTTCGGCGCCGATCGGCATGCGCTTCATCTGCTTGATAGTGACACTCCGGAACTGCTGCCGTACGCGACCCTGACCAACGCGCAGCGAGAGGGCGGCTCAGTTCTCGATATAGTGGGCGCTGTGTACGAATGGCAGGACTCCCCGCTGATCTTCCTCGTCGCCGCCGATCGGATAGCGGGCGCCGCGGATATCAACAGATTGCGCCGCCTACTCGCAATGCGTGGAGATGCGCCATATCTTGGCATCGTTGCGGCGGGCCGGCTCGACGTCTACGCAATTGCCCTTGATCGCAAGTCCCCCGCGCAGGCCCGGGTGCCGCTTGGTAAGCAGGAAGCACCGAACAGAGACCTGTTCTCGCACTTGGCCAACCGACGTCCGCGCGCGGCGCGCACCCGTCAGGGCTGGATCTCCAATGTAGTGCTCAACCTCCTAACTGACGCGATCAATCAGTTGATCAGAATGGACGTCCGGCATGGAGACGCGATTTCACTGGTTGGACGAGCGCTGTTTGCGCGCTTCCTCGGGGATCGTGGTCTTTTGCCACAGGACATGGCCGCGCCGGAGACCACTGCCGCGCTGTTCGCCAACGCGGACAATGCGCGAAAGTCGAGTGCCTGGCTCGACAGGACTTTCAACGGCGACCTGCTCCCGCTGTCTGAGGATATCTTCGAAACCCTCTCGACCGACGCCTATTTCGTTTTAGGCAACATCATGATGCGCGCAGCCGGGGGCCAGCTTTTCCTCGGTTGGACCGAGCGCTGGGATCGACTTGACTTCGCGCACATCCCAGTTGGCGTGCTGAGCCAAGCCTATGAGCTCTACATGCGCCGGCATGCCCCCGAAAAGCAGCGCAAGGAAGGCGGCTTCTATACACCGAGGCCGATCGCCGATCTGCTCGTTCGCGCATCGTTCCGCGCCCTCGAACGCGAGGGATCGCAGAAATCGGCGCGCATCCTCGATCCAGCGGCGGGCGCCGGTGTGTTCCTTCTAACAGCCTTTCGCGAGCTCGTGGCGGCGCGCTGGCGCGCAGATGGCAAGCGGCCAGGCACCATGGGGCTCCGCGAGATTCTCTACGAACAGATCACCGGCTTCGACATCAACGAGGAGGCGCTGCGCTTCGCCGCTCTCGCGCTCTATTTAGTCTCGATCGAACTCGACCCTGAGCCCCAGCCTGTCGATAAGCTGCGTTTCGACGATCTTCGCGGCAAGGTGCTCCACCTCGTCTCAATCGAGAATGACGAACGTGGCTCCAGTCTAGGCAGCCTCGGGCCACTGGTGGGTGACGAGCATCGCGGTCGGTATGACTTGGTAGTCGGCAACCCGCCTTGGTCGACTGGCACGAAGCTACCGGACTGGAAGCTGGTTCTGAAGACTGTCTCGGATATCGCGAGCGAGCGCTCGGGCACAAAGCTCGCACCGCCTCTGCCTAATGAGGGACTCGACATTCCCTTTGTCTGGCGTGCAATGGAATGGGCCAAGCCGGGCGGTCAGATCGCCTTTGCGCTCCATGCGCGCCTGCTCTTCCAGCAAGGCGACGGCATGGCAGATGCGCGCCGGATGCTGTTCCAAGTGCTCGACATCACCTCCGTCATCAACGGCGCCGAACTGCGCCAGACCAAAGTCTGGCCAGAAATCATGGCCCCCTTCTGCCTGCTGATCGCAACCAATCGTGTACCAAAACCTGGTGCAGGCTTTCGGCTGATCAGCCCCCGTCTGGAACCAGGTCTCAATGCCGCTGGCGCAATGCGCATCGACGCACACGCATCCGAGATCATCGCGACCCAGCAGATGATCGAGACGCCCGATATCCTCAAGATCCTGTTTCGCGGCACGAGGGCGGACCTCGGCTTGATCGAGCGTATTCGCGGCAAGGGGTTCCCTACGGTCGAAGCGTTCTGGCGCGAAGCGATCGGCTTATCAGACCGCGGACGAATGGCTGGTTCGGGACAGGGGTATCAACAGCTTCGCAAGAGCAGCGGCTCCCGCGAAGTTGGAGCGCTCCCGCCCGGTAGGGATGCGGGACATCTTCGCGGCTTGCCTGACGTGACGGTCGCATCACTGGACCGGCTTGTGATCGACGGGAAGAAGCTGAAAACCTTCCAGCAAGACCGCGTTCACCGACTGCGCGATCCGAGTTTGTTCGAGGGACCGATCGCGATCGTCCATAAGTCGCCACCAGCTGCCCGGGAGAGAATTCGCGTCGGCATCGCCGTTGAACCGGTCGCCTACAACGAAACCTTTTACGGCTACTGCCCCACGGGTTTTGCGCATTCGGACGTCCTCGTGCGTTACCTTGCCCTTGTGTTTGGCAGCAAGTTCGCATTGTGGCTTGCGCTCGTGACCAGCGGAGAATTCGGATTCGAGCGTGAGGTCATTGAAAAGGCCGCGCTGGACCGCATGCCGCTGCCCGACTTCCGCCAACTCGGACCGGACGGCCGCGCAGAAATCCTGCAGCTCTTCGACGCGGTTTACCAGTCTGCGTCCGCTTGGGAGGACGTGGATCGTTGGATCGCGAACCTCTACGGCCTCGGCAACAACGACTTAGAGATCATCTCCGATACGCTCAGGTACAATCTGCCGTTCGCCGAAAACAAGGCGGCTGCCCAAGCCCGCCCCAAGCCCGAAGTCGCCAAAGAATTCTGTGCGCTCCTCCAAAGCGAGCTGTCGCCTTGGACAAAGCGCCTCGGCACGTCACTTACCGTTTGCATGATCGAAAATCGTTCGACCTCACCTTGGATGGGCTTTGCTCTTCGCATTGGCGGAAGCGCATCTGCGACGGCCGTCGAGAAGGATTGGCAAGCACTGGTTATGGTCGCCGACGCCTCGGCAGCCACCGAGATCGTGGTCGAGGATGAGGGTGGCGTTTTGCTCGTCGGCCGTCTCGCCCAGAATCGTTACTGGAGCGCAACGCAAGCGAGGCTGCTGGCTCAGCACCTGATCTGGTCACGGCTCGACTTCCTCAAGGGGCACCTTCGCGGATGAGTTCCTCGGCGCTTTCACCTCGCCCTGACCAGATCGCAGAACTGACGCGCGGACTTGCCTTGCCCCTGCCGGCCATTGATGGGGTTTATCTGCAGCTCATTGCCGAGGGCATAGTTCAGGCGTTTCAAGACATTGGCGCCAGTCAAACCAGCACGGTCGCGACCGGCGACGAGGCCGAAGTCACCGCTCTTCTGGTGGCGCGGCTTAACCGCATGATCGAGGAGGACCAGATTTGGCGCCAGCTAGTCAGCAGCGTAGTTCGCGGAGCCGAAAGTCTGAACTACAATGGCGCTCATCTAGAAAAGCGGCCGGACATGTCGATCCATCTGTCGGCCCGAGCCATCCGCTTTCCGCTGATCGCCGAAGCCAAGATTATAGACGCGACCCGTGGTGAACATTTATATTGCAGCCAAGGCCTAATCCGCTTCCTCGACGGACAATATGGCTGGGGTAGTCGCGAAGCGTTCATGATCGCTTATGTGCGAGATGGGACGAACATCTCGGGCCGGCTTAAGCCCTATCTCGCGCAGGCCGGGCATGCAGCTAGCTATGCTTTGCAAAGCGCGCTTTCCAACCATCCCATCGATGGCTGTGACGCGGCGCAATCCGACCACGGCCGATCATTCACTTACACGCACACGCAACCGCCGGCCAACAATCCTGGGGGCATAGCAATCTGGCATCTCTGGCTTAATGCCTCGCCGCCGACCATGACAGTCACGACCAGCGCAACAATGCCCTAAACAATTAAATGCGGCAGTTATCTGGGAAGATGGTCTGGTCGACCCGAATCCGAGGATCGCTAGAACGTCTGGGGCGCTTAGCGGACGGCCGACGGCGCCAGCGAAGGCCGCTTCCGGCCCAAATGTCGTTCGTTCCGACTGAAGTCTTGAACGCTGGAAATGAATGGCAGGTTTCTGGATCATGGCGATCCGGCGTTAGTGCCCGGAATTGGGTGGGGAGTTGAACGCCCGCTTTCGGGTGACAGAACGCGAAAGCTGCCGTTGATACCAGCCTAGTAATGCGTCGCCTATCGACCCAGATTACGCCATTCTGACCCACCACCATGTACGTCGGCTTACGCTAACACCGGTCGTTCCGCTCGCTAAGCTCCGGGCAGGATGGTTATAAACTTCCTTCCGCGCACCCGCTTCTCGATTTAGGGTGGTCAGGAAAGAGATCGAGAAGGAATAGTGGTGAATGATTTGCCTGTAACCGAGCGTCGCGCGCCCCAGTCTGGCGACGCCATGCTCACCTATACTGAATTGGAAGGCCCCGATGGGGGCGAACCGCGGACGCTGAGCTTCGTCAATGCGGAGATTCAACCGCTGGACTTCACGACGCTCCAGCGCGCACGCTTGGATCAGCGCCTGACGATCCCGCTGGTGTGCCGTGACGGCACGCTGGTCAGCACGACGATCGAGGGACACCAACCGGGCGAAACTATCAACGCCTCCGCCATACTGGAAAGCGCATACACCTCCGAAGCCATCGGCCTCGTGAAGGGAGGCTGGCTTCCTTCGGCGTTCGCGGTGACGCACCAGAAGACCACCATTCTCGTCGACCGCAATGTCGTGACGAAGATCGTCAGCCGCTTCGATAACGGCAGACGGCGTGGCAAGCATGCGGCTGACTTCATCGATCTGTTCGCGGATCAGCCGATCCGTATCAACCCGCTGCTGTTCGTGCTAGAAGGCAATGACCGACGCATACCGACGCCAGGTGAGGCCGCCGCCCAGTTGGAGGAAGTCGAGCGAAAGCTGCGCTCCGCGCTTCCCAAGGCCGAACTCACCATCGGTCCCGACAGCCTGCAAGGCGCGCTCGGTCTGATCGAGGATTCACGCGCCTCCCTCGAACGCAAGCAACATTTCCTTCGACACATCGCGCCGTGCATGGTCTCGCCCGTTGCGCGGCGCGACGTCGAAGCGCGCTGGAACGATGTCGCCCTTGCCGCCGATCTTCATAGCGTGTCCCGGCAGTCTCTGGTCGTTCTCGCGGCGCTTAGCGCTGTCGCCGTGCCCAACGGCAAAAGCCCTGCCAAGAACCTCCTCAAGTTCCGCAACGGATATACCAAAGGCGACGCCTATAACGCGCTTGCCGACCTCCGTGCGCTCGAGTTGTTCATCGGATGCCATTGCCTGTTTCCGGGCGAGCCAATGCAGCTCTGCACCGCCGATAAGCCTCTGGCCCTGCTCTGGGCCGGGATTCAGGCATCCAACTTCCGGTGGAGCGGTACGGGCTTCAGCTATGACATGACGCCTGTAGAGGGGCTCTTCCCTGAAAATGTCGGGCTTTCATGGCGAAGCATTCTGGAAGAGGGAAATTGATGTTCTGCCCGCTGGCGATCGAATGGGGAAATGCTGTCGATTGGGCGGCGGCGATCGGTAGCCTCGCGGCGGTAGCCGCCGCGCTGTGGATCGCGTTCGGACAGGAGCGCAACGCCCGCAAGCTCCGGCGGATCGCGAAAAACGAAGAGTATGGGCGCCGCGCACATCTGATCGCCGAGGTTATTAGACTGACCGCCGAGATCGAGGCCTTCTCCCTCGCTGGCGATCGCCTCGTTGGTTTTGGCGGAGGTGTGAATGGCCTCGTGTCCAGCCGTGACGACATCGAGGGAGTCCGGGCGCAGTTGCTGGCCCTTCAACAGTTTCCGAACGCCGATCCCCGCATCTTTGGCGAGATCGGCCGCATTATCAGGGAAAGCGCGGTCCCTGCCGAGTTCGCTATCGGTAACCCCACCTATCAGGCGATCATCCTACGTGAGATTGCCCAAAAGCTCGCACAGCGACGTGAGGTTCTGGTGCAATTGCAGTCGTCATAATCAGGCCGCCCCCCCATCACCCTATCGACCTTCAGGATTATATGCCGCCCAAGAACAACCCACCGAGGCGCCATCACTTCATCCCCCAGATGATGCTGCGCCACTTCGCCGATGACGATGGTCAGTTGTGGTTCTGGCGTCGCGAATTCGAAAAGGGTGCCGTGAAGAAGACGGGGACCAAACTCCTATTCGCGGAGAACGACCTCTACACGCTGGTCGACGCGGACGGAGGGAAGGATGTGGCGCTGGAAACCTTCTTCGCGAAGATAGAAGGGATCGGCGCTAGGTTCATCGACGACCTCGCAGACATCATCCGGGCGGGCGAGACTCCCAAGCTGGACGGCGGCGCTTGGGATTTCTGGGGGGACTTCTTCTACTATCATCTAAAGCGGACACCGGGCGCGATCGATGCCTTCGCCGAGCAGATGGACTTCGACGCCAAGATCGAGGAGACCTTCGCCAAGGTCCAGGAGGCGCGCGGAAAGTCGGGCCGAGATCCCGCCGAACCCGGCCTTAAAGAGCGGATATACAAGAATGCCGTCGTGATGGCTCAGCGCATGCCCCCCGGCCAGGAGGTGCGCAAAGCCTTTCGCGAGTTCGGCCTGGCCGTCTATCGGATCATCGATCCCAAAAAGAGCTTCGTGGTCGGCGACGTTCCGGGCGCCGTGGCTCGCTTCAGCCTGCCCGGCGGCGGAATGTCCCACGAGACCATGTTCCTTCCCCTGACATGGGACATTGCCGTTGGGCATCTGACCCATTCGAGAAAGGTCGAGATTGTCACCGTGGATCGCGATCAGGTCCGCCGTATGAATGTCGCGTCGACCACTCGCTCGAAGATCATCGCAGGTCGATCAGAGGCCCTCATTCGATCGTTGTCTCTCGATGTTCCCTACACCGGGGTCGTGCCGCGATAACCGCGAGCAAGAGCAAGCCTTTCCGGACCTGATGAGCTCAAATTGGTTGAACGGCAAGTATAGGCTGGTTCCGGAAGCCGATACCGACCCATCCGAATGTCGGTTATGCCATTTCGCAGTCTTGAAGCTGCCGTTCCGATTCGTCCGCAATCGAGGCCAATCCCAGCGTCGTTGGGCCGACGCCGGCTTTCGGCAATGCCTGCCGTTTGATCAGTGGTGAACGAACGGCTGTTATGTCCCAATTTTAGCTGTTCCGAGCCCTATGAAAACGTGGCCGCTTTCAGGAAGTCGAAGATAGCAACCGAACGTCTGACATGGGGTCGGTTGCCGAACGGCAGGAATTTTTCGCGACCGGGGTCAAGCCGCCGTGCCGCTTTCGGGATCGCGCGCGGGCCCGGCGCATGACCGCAACTGGGTGGATTCCCGCCATTGATGATTCTCGTTTGCGGAGATCATCAAGTCTGGCATCTTTGAGGAATGCGTGACCGCTCAAAGCCGCTATTTGGAATAGTCCGCGGGGTCATCGTTACCGCGATTGCGCTTTCCATTGGCGCAGGGCTGTTCGGCTATAACCGCTATATGTTCCTATCCCGAAACGCCGGCGCCGGTCGGCCAGTTTGCATGGATGATTTGAGTGTTGCGAGCGAAGAGGCCGTTCTGCGTCAAGGCATTTGGAGTTACCTACAAGAACGTCCCGACTTCGTTAAGGTAGCGCAAGGGCGGAGCGACAGCGACAGAAGACGAAATTACAAGCGTCCGAACCCCGAACTGCCGATCGACAAACTAGCAGTTGATAATTTCATTGCAGAGCAACCGGAATGTTGCTCCGTCAAATCGAACTGGCGCATGCAAGATCGGATCGGATTAGGAAGAACTTTCTTAATCATTCGAGAGCCGAACGTAGCGTGGGTGACCGTGGTCGACAAAACGCTCAGATCTCCCGAAGGCAATCAAATCTATACCCATGGCTACAAGGTCGACGCGTGCTGGAAGAATGTGCGGGACGGCTCTCGATTGTCGATAGAGTGAGCTGGTCGAGTGGCGGCTAAGGGGTCGCTTGTTGAAGGGCAGGAATTTTTCAGAAGCAAGGCAAAGCCGCCCTACCGCTTTCGGGATCACGGTTCAGCCCCGCTCACGGCGGGAGATAGGGTGGAGGGCGGAATGGCAGGTCCTGGATGAGGCAAGCGCTAAAGCGGAAGCCAAGCTAACCGTTTGCGGAGTTCCTGTGTTGCATGCTCTCGGAACCACTCCCCGTGCGAAATGACGGCTTGCGTTGCGCCCCAGCCCAATATTGCCGCCACCGCCTTAGCACCAGCTGCCCTGTCCCGCATTCCGAGGCGATAGAGTAGGGGCGTGCGCCCATTGGGATAAGCGACCCCTTCAATGTGGGCGATCAGGCGACCAAGCGTTGACTGATTATCAAGTCGCACATTCACGATCAGATCCGTGAGTATCACCGTTCGCGATGCACGGTGGAAAAACACATGTTCGTCGAAAGCGCGGCTGCCTGTAAAAGCAACTCGGTCGATTTCGCCGAACCATGGATCACATCGTAGATCATCAAAAAGGGCGGCAAAAGTCAGGTCTGGCCGTTTGGCAGGAAGGTCATGTGGCCCGATGAGCTCAGCGTTAGGGTAATGATCCTGCCACTCCTTCAAAAAGAAGTGATGATAGATATTGGGCGCTACCAGATAACGGATAGGCCCAAGGTTCTCGATCTCCGTCGCGAGATCACAATTGTATGAAACCGGCGAGTGCATCCACACACTTCCATCGTTGAGACGGACGATCGTGGAGCGGGTGCCCAAGAGCAAACCCATGAATTTGATTTCGGTGCCGTTTGCCACCCATATGTTGGGGCCGATCGGCTCGAGCTGCATTGCGACCATATTCGAACCTCGTGCGATGAGCCCATGCTATGTCAGCTTGTGGCATGCGTAACTTTCGACTTAGCGGCGTAATTGGGGTCGCTTCCAGAATGGCAGGTTTTGGCGGCAACTGTGCTATAGCTGCCATAGAAGGTGATCCTGAGACAAGCCCTTCGGAGGGTGCCCGCTGGGCCGGTTTCCTGACGGAGCGGCGGGTCGCCGGGTCGAGCATCACCTGATAGATTTCGCTTTCGCACTCAGAGATTGAGGATTCTGCAAAGGATGCAGTTCGGCAGCATTTCGTCTTGATGCCAGCCAGCGTGTTCCGGCTGCCCAAAAGCCCTTCCCTTCCATGACATGAACCAGCCCCTGACCGAACCCTGTCAGGTGCTGCAACGCGCGCTCATGCGGACCGTGTTGCCGTTCCGCTGGAACGGCTGCCCGCACCACTCCTGTGAGCGGCGTTTCCCTCGCATCCGCTCGGTGCAGACCTGCCCGTGCCCGGCCTCATCGGGGCTCAGTCGAAGGGATAGTCCCTTGGACGGAGGAACAGCTTCGAAAGGATACCATCATGAAGAACACCGTCATCCTCGTCGGCTTTGCAGGCAACAACCCGGAAGTCCGCGAAACTCAGGCAGGCGCCAAGATCACCTCGCTCTCCCTCGCCACCTCGCGAAGCTACAAGGATGCAAGCGACAAGCGCCAGACCGAGACCGAATGGCACCGGATCACCTGCTTCAACGGCATCGGCAAGAGCGTCGCTCAACACGTCAGTAAAGGCGCGATGCTGATGGTCACCGGCCGTATCCACTACACCCGCTGGACTGATCAGAACGGCACCGAACGCTACGGCTGCGAGATCATCGCCGAGCAGGTCGATTTCCTGGCCAAGGCTAAGGAAGCCAAGCCGACAGAGGCCTCCGAAACCTTTGAATTGGCGCTGGCCGAGTAGGGCAGAGCGCTTTCCCCCCAAACTCAGCCAATTCGAGGCCTCGGAGATTATCTCCGGGGCCTTTTCTTTTGCATCAATTGCATCAGTTTTGTCCGCCAACATTATGAGAAGAATTGATCCGGAACCAGCAGGAAATTCAGGACCGAACATGGCGGCAGTCGTAGCTGGGATCTGCCATTCAAAGGGTGAAAGAGCCGCCGCCATGACAACCCGAAAAGCTACAGGCGTTGCGATACGCCTGAGCTTTGGGTGACCTGGATCGAACTACCTATGTTGGCAGCGCTCAATGAGGTGGTGCCGGGCAAACCCTGACAGAACTGCTGATGGTTGGTGTTCGCCATTCCCTTTCCCGCATAGGTAAAGCGGTCAGGAGCTCGCCTGTAATGGCCTAACTGGGCAGAAGGCAGTTTCGATTTGCCCTTTGCCAATAACCATAACCGGATCATGCAGTTGCAGGCGTTCTGGTGGCCAGATGCGTCCCAATTGCAGACATATGCAGAACATCGGGCTTTTTTTAACCTTCAGCTCCTGGCCGGTTGGCCAAGGCCCGTCGCGAAAAAACGCCAAGAATCAGTCCGATAAACTGGTTGAAAGGGTGCCGGGTCAGGAGTAAATCAGTCCCTGTATTGCAAGCACACCGTACACCGCTGCGCGGTAGGCTGATGCAGCGAAGTTCTGCATATTTCACAATTGGTTAGCTGAAATCTTGCTCAGAATTCGGGCGGTGCTGTCGGCTGCAGGATGCTCACGGCGTCCATAAAACATCGAAAAACCAATATCATAGCGCTGCACCGGGCTGCATCGTCGAGACTCTTGGCAAGCGCGATGCAGCGCTATATACTCGAACCTGCGATAGACGAACCACGCCTGAAAAGGTGTGGTAGTGGAAAAGAAACAGTTCCAGAGCGTCGGTGTAACGCTCAGCCCAAGGATGATCGGCATCGTCGATCAACTTGCGACAAGCCGCGGTGTCTCGCGGTCAGAAGCCATCCGCATTGCCCTTGAAGTGGGCATTCCCCTCCTGAAGGCGGGACTATCTCTCAATGCCGAGCGGGCTGTCACAATCCTCGAGCATACCCAGCTTGCGCTCTCGCTCATCGTTCAGGAGCAATATCCGGCTGATGCCGAACACCTGATCGCTCAGGCGCTCTCCAACGTGCGAGAGCATCATGGCTGAAGACATCCGGTTCAGCAAAAAAGCTGCCACTCTCACCCACGCTTCCGCGCGCGGAAAAGTGAAGCGGAACGCAGGCAATTTCACGCGCGGATCGCAGCTGTTCCACCATGAAATCCTGATGACCTGGGCGGGCATCAGGATGCCCCTCTATGTCTGGGTCGGAACCGCCGTTCTACTGCTGTGCGTCCTCGTCAGTTTGACCTTCAGGAACCACGAGGTTCAGCTCGTGCTGATGAAGCTCTACGCCGCGGCCTGGGGATGGGTGCAGCTCAATCCGAACAAGCCTGTAAACCTGACGCTTCCGTCGGGTCAAATGGTGCAAGGCACCATGTCCATGGTGCCCTATCATCCTGCCGTGGAAAGGGCTTGGGCCAAGGCCGTGCAGGTCAGCATTTCTGCGGGTCTTGGTGCTGCCTTTATCTGCGTACCTTTGACCGTCTGGTTCGTCGACTTTTCGAAACGGCGCGGCACCGACATTCTGACCGAGCGCCATGAGCGCGGTGCCGTGCTTGTGACACACAGCGAACTGGCCCAAGCCATCACCAGCCATAACTGGAAAGCGCATGTCAGCGAGTGCCGCAAGCGCAGGCCAGCAGTGGACCCCGATAAGATCCTCGCAGAGCCTTTGAAGGACCGTGTCCGGGCGGGTCTGCATGCGCCTTACCGTCTGGCAGGTGTGCCGGTTCCCTGGCGCCTTGAGCAAAGCCATGCGATGTTCATCGGGACGACCGGTGCTGGCAAAACGACAGAGCTGAAGAAGATCGTCACGCAGGCGCGTGAACGCGGGCATCGCTGCGTCATTTTCGATCTGACCGGCACCTTCGTCGAAAGCTTCTATGATGCCGAAACGGACATCATCCTCAATCCGATGGATCGTCGCTGCGTGCCATGGTCGATCTTCAACGACTGCGACAATTACGCCGAATTCATGAGCGCTGCGACAGCACTGGTTCCCAGCGGCCACAGCGCAGAAGATGACTTTTGGCAGAAGTCGGCGCGCACCCTGTTTGTCGAGATGTGCGTCAAAATGATCAAGATGGGCGTGCGCTCAAATGGCGCGCTTTCCTACTTCCTGATGCAATCGGATTTGAAGACGATCCATGCTCAACTTGAAGGCACGATAGCAGGGCCGATGATGTCGCCCGCCGCTGCCAAAATGGCAGAGTCGATCCGTACGACCTTCATCGCCAATGCGAATGTTTTCCGTTTCCTGCCCGAACCACCGCCGGGCGAAACCGGTTTCTCAATCAAGAACTGGATGACCACCGAGGTGAAGGAAGGGTCGATCCTTTTCATCACCTCCACGCACCCCGACCTTGTCCTCAATCGCCCGCTTTTGACGCTGTGGATGGACCTGGCCGTCAATGCGCTGTTCCACATGGGACGCAGCCGCGATCTGCGCACATGGTTTCTCATCGACGAAGTCCATGCGCTGCATCGTCTCCCGGCGATCGATCATGGTCTTCAGACCGCCCGCGCGTTTGGCGGAGCCTTCGTGCTTGGCATGCATTCCTTCGACAAGCTTGAAGAAACCTATGGCGAGAACGGGGCTACCAATCTGGCCTCGCTGGCGGGCACCAAACTGATCCTCAAGACGGCCGATCCCGAGACATCACGGCGATGCTCCGAGTTCATCGGCAACCGTCAGGTCCGGATCATGGATGAAGCCTATTCCTACGGCTATAATGACAACCGCGACGCCTCAACGATCACGCCCCGTACCAACGTCGAAGAACTCGTCATGCCGGTCGACATCAGCGACCTGCCCAGCATGCACGGGTTCGTGAAATTCCCGGACGGTTTCCCCGCTGCCCGGATCAGGCTGGCGTGGAAAGATTACGAACCCCGCGCAAAGGGCTTCGAGCGTGTCACCGACATGCGCGCCGCCGAATACACACCACCGTCCGGGGATGGCGCGGAATTGGGGGGTGGGGATAGGGAAGGCGCACAACCTGACATCGCGCCTAAGGGGGGCCGGTGAGAGAATGTTCGAAAACGTACGCTAAGCATCCCGACCGTTCCGA
>NZ_LSIS01000239.1:0-607 GCF_001556365.1 Blastomonas sp. CCH1-A6
CGCCATCGCCGCGAGCGCGATCAGCCGCGCGTCGATCACCGCGCCAGCCTCGGCGAGCAGTGCCCCGTGCGCGAAATCATGGCCTGCGCGGCGGATATGCGCGCCGGGGGCGGCGGGACCGTCTCCGTTCAGCGTCAGCCGCTCGCCGTCGCGCGCGATATCCTCCTGCACCACCACGCAATCCGCGCCAGCGGGGATCATCGCGCCGGTGGAAATGCGCGCGGCCTCGCCCGAACCGATCGTGGCTGCAAGGGGCCGTCCCGCCGCGCTTTCGCCGATCACGCGCCACGGGCCGGGCAGGTCGGTGCTGCGCACCGCATAGCCGTCCATCGCGGACAGATCGGCGGCGGGCTGGTTGCGCTGCGACACCAGCGGTTCGGCCAGCGCCAGCCCGGTGGCCTGGTCAAGCGGAAGGCTGATCGCGGGGCGGGGATCGGCGAGCGCGAGCAGGCGGCGTTGCGCCTCGTCCAGTGCGATCAGCCCGCCTGCCATCAGCCGGCGGTCCAGTCGCCCGACTTGCCGCCGCTTTTTGCGAGCAGCCGCACGGGTCCGATGACCATGGCCTTGTCGAGTGCCTTGGCCATGTCGTAGATCGCCAGCGTCGCGC
>NZ_LSIS01000240.1:0-574 GCF_001556365.1 Blastomonas sp. CCH1-A6
CGCGCGTGGCGAGGCATGCCATCCTGTCGATCTCGAGCTGTGCGGCAAGACTTGCTTCGATATGGCAATAGGGTTCGAGCACGCGGATTGCGTCAACCGCGCGGGGCAGCTCGCCGAAGGCGGTTCCGACCCATACGATTTCGATCTCCTCTCCGTCTTCGTCAGGGGCGCTCAGCACCTGTGCGAAATAGGTCTGAAGCGGGCGATCCCAGCCAACATAGGCACTTGCCGCCGCAATCCCGTTACGAAGCGGTACTTTGTGTCTGCTCATGCGCCGTTTACCTCCGCATCGGGCTTGGGCCGCTGCCCGGTCACGCAGCGAAATGCCTGCCCTTCACAATGATCAGTAGTCCGCTGGCCGCATCAGCGTGATGACGCGCCGTGTCATCGCTGGATTGGCCGGATCGTCTGACCCGAACGCCAGTTCGGTGTCGTAATAGATCCTATGCAGGCCGGATCGGCTATGCCGTTGTTCCGTCAAACCCCACGGAGAACGCTAAATGGAGAACTCGTCGTCAGATTACTGCCCCAAGACTTCTGTCATTGTCAGCGTTGAGCTCAGCAAGCGCAACTG
>NZ_LSIS01000241.1:0-78637 GCF_001556365.1 Blastomonas sp. CCH1-A6
CCCTTGCGGCACACATTCCCAACTGTGCAGCGCGCGGAACACATTCTGCAACCGCGTCTTGGTGAGGTTGTTCACCGCCGCCAGGCTGCTGGTTTCGGTATGGACAAAGGCGGTGAGCTGGTCGTCGCCCCCAAAGCGGATGCGCCAGACCGGCAGCAGCCGGTTGACCCAGGGATAATCGGCATCGAACGCGGTCTGCTGCACGATCTCGGCGATCGGGCGCTGTTCTTTCAGGAAATGCCGGGCGATGAACTCGGCCTGGCGCGCATCCTCGCCCGCCAGTTCCGCGCCGGTATCGAGCCGGAAATAGCGGCGCGCGGCCTGCGGCGTGACCGTGACCTGCAACAGGTTGCGGTCCTTTCCGACCACCACCTTGACCGCGCGCGCCTTGCCGATCCCGGCATCGGCCAGAACCTTCTCGACCGGCACCGCGCCTGCCATGTCGATCGCGCGCATCGGCGGCATGAACTCCAGCTGCTGCGGGCCGAACAGCACCATGGCGATATGCGCCATGCCCGACAGCCCCCAGATGAACAGGCTGATGCCGCCGATCAGCGCCAGCCATTGGTGCTTGCCCATCGACCAGCGGGCGAGCCTGGGACGATTTGCCATGATGGATCTCCCTTCCCGCTCAGAACCGGGCCTGCAGGCCGCCATAGACCGCGCGGCCGACACCGGGGGTGTAGATCGCGGCGCGTTCCAGCGACTGGTTGGCATTGGTGGCGACGTTCGAGATGAATACCGTGTCGAACAGGTTCTCGACCGATCCGAACAGGCGGATACCGGGGATGACATCGACCCCGGCGGTCAGGCCCAGGAGTTCATAGCCGGGTGCCCGCTCGGTATTGGCAAAGTCCGCCCACGGGCCGTCGAACACCCAGCGCAGGTTCGCAGAGACATACCAGCTGTCCTTCTGCTCGAACCGCACTTCGGAAACGAAGACACGGCGCGGCACCCCGGCAAGCTGGTTGTCGCCATAGACCCTGTCATTGTCGAAGCGGAAATCATTGAAGGTATAGGCCCCGCGCAGGGTGAAGGCCTGGCCGCGCGCCGCCAGCACCTCGCGCGCGACATACACATCGAGGCCGAGCTCAATGCCCTGATGGATGGTCCTCGCCGCATTGTCGGTGAACGAGACGAAGCCATTCGCGCCCGGCACGCCGAAGTCGAGAAACTCGTTCTCCACCTCGCTGCGATAGAGCGAGACGTCCCAGGCGATGAAGCTCGCCTGGCCGCGGCTGCCGATCTCGAACGTGGTCGCGCGCTGTTCCTTGAGCGGGGCAAAGGGCCGCGCGCCGCCCGAGGTCAGGTCAGCCAGGCTCGGCGGCTCGAAGCTGCGGTTGATATTGCCATAGAGCTGCGCGGTGTCGGACAGCTGATAGAGCAGGCCGAAGCGCGGGCTGAACTGCTCGTATTCGCCGCGTCCGGACACGTCGCCCAGCCTGGCTGCGACATCGCGCACCACGCTGACATATTGCCCGCCAAGGATGGCGGTGAAGCGGTCGGTCAGACCAAGGTCGAGCTGACCGAAGGTCGTAAGGCTGGTCGAATCCTGGTCGGATTCGCTCACCAGACCGGCACGCTGGCCGTTCACGTTGCGATGCCGCCGCGCGCGGTTGTCTCCCTTCGCATAATAGCCGCCGAGCGTCCAGCGGCTCACCGCATCGCCGATCAGCGCGAATTCGCCATATCCCTTCAGCGACAGGCCGAATTCGTCCTCCTTCTGGTCGATGATCCCGGCAAAGCGGGTGATCGCGTGGTCGAGCTTGCGCCGCGCGTACCAGCCGCCGATCTCGACCGTGCTGCTGCCGAGCGTGATCGCCGTCAGGTTCGACAGGCGCAGCACGTCGAGATTGCGGTCCCAGTCATCGGCAACCGGACCGGGATCGAGCACCGTCACCGGCCCGCCAGGACGGAACGGGCCGACGGTGACGGGGCGTCCTGCCGCGCGCGGATTGGCCAGCGCATCGGCGAGGCGCAGCGATCCGTTCAGCTCGAAATTGTCGCTGAGCGCCGTCACATAGAAACGCGTCTCGACACTCTGGCCGAGCCTGAAGCCGATATTGCCATGGCCGTAGAGGCTGCGCACATCGCTATGCTCGCGAAAGCCGTCGTCGCGAAGCCCGGTCAGCCCAATATAATAGTCGGTGTTGCCAGAGACGCCCGAGGCGCTCAAGTTTCCGCGCAAGGTATTGAAGCTGCCGCCCTCGATCCGTCCCGAGAAACGCGAATGCGCGGTGCGCCCGGTGGGCGAGACGATGTTGACCGCACCGCCGAGCGAGGCCGCGCCGAACTGCAGGCCGTTCGCGCCCTTGAACACCTCGAGATAGCGGATGGTGAGCGGGTCGATCTCCTGGAACTCGGTCGAGCCGCTCGCGCGGCTGATCGGCACGCCATCGCGCAGCACGGTGAGCCCGCGGCGCTCGAAGCCCGAATTCAGCCCCGATCCGCGGATCGAGATACGCGATTCGCGCTGCGCGCTGGTATCGGCGAACACGCCGGGGGTGAAGATCAGCACATCGCCTACGCTCTGCGCGAAATCCTCGGCGAACACGGTGTCCTCGACGAGCCCGACGCCGCCGGGCACCTGTTCGAGCCGCTTGCGCGCTTCCTCGACGCTGGGGGCGGTGGGGGTACCGGTCACGCTGGCAGTGACGACGATGACGGGGTCGGTACGCTGGCCGACGCCCTGGGCAAGAGCAGGAGAAACACAGGTGAAGGCAGCGCCACCCAGCAGGGCAGCGCGCAGAAATGCGGTATTGGTCATGATCATTCGTTCCCTGAACGCGGGATTCAAGAGGCACGCAGGGCACGCCGGGCCCGCACGCGTCATGCGCGCGCGGCGGCGGCCTGCAAGGACGTCAATGGTTCAGAGAAACAGCGGGGGCCCGGTCGCGGGAGGGGTGGCGGCATGGTGCCGCGCGCGCAGCAGCTGGTGGTGCAGTGCGGGCGCGATGGTTGTAATCGCCAGCATCGGTGGAAGCGTCACGGCATCGACCGGGATCGCCAGCATCGCCATGCCGGCAAAGGCGCAAGGCGGCATCGGATTGTCCGCATCGTCGCCCTGGTCATGGTCCTGCTGGCCGGATCTGGCGGCAGCAAGCTTCTGATAATCCTGGTAACGCGGGTCATCGACCGAAATCGTCGCCGCCTTGTTGCCCAGGCCCGAGCACAGCTCGATGGTCAGGCCTGCCGGTCCGAAATGCGGCATGAACCCGCGCGGCGCGAACGCACCGAACAGCATCGCCAGCAGCAGCACCGGCAAGGCATGTCTGGTCAATTTGCGAAAGCGCCCCATCGCCGCGGCGGGTAGAACCGATCACCGGACCAATCAACCCCCCAAAAACGGGGCAGGATTTGTCAGGACGCGAACTTGCGCGCCTGGCGGCGCACGGGCGCCCGCGATCCCCCGAAGGCACTGCGCAACCGCGCCCAGAAGGTCGGCCGGGGCTCCTCGGGCAGGGTCTGGCCCGTCACCTTGAGCAGGTAGCGCGCGAGCAGCAGCGCCTGGTTGCGCGTCATCACGATATCGCGCTGTTCGATCACGTCATTCTCGAGCGCGATCCGCGACCGCGCGCATTCGATCCTCAGATCGATGCCGTTAGGCATGTCGACATGCGTCCAGCCGACCAGCGCCTTCGGCGCGCTATCGTGATATTTCCGTTCTACGGCAGATGGTTGCAGTTCGTCGTTCATGGCCCCACTCCTGATGCGATTAGCCGACATTTGTAACCTTCTGTCAAGACTATCCCAGATTTGGTGCTGTTTTGCGCAGCATGGCCGAGTTGGCGGGGAACCGGCGCGAGCGCTGGACGTAAGCACCCTGGCAGGCCCTGCCATTCAGCAAGGCCCCCTTTCCGTTACAAAACAGGAGGAATTGACATGGCAACTGCAGCCAAAGCCACCACCAAGCCCGACAATGTCGATACCGGCATCGAAGCCAAGGACCGCAAGGAAGTCGCCAAGGCGCTTCAGCACGGTCTGGCCGACACCTATTCGCTCTATCTCAAGACGCTGGGCGTCCACTGGAACATCGTCGGCCCCGCCTTTTACAGCGTCCACAAGCTGACCGAAGCGCAATATGAAGACCTGCACGCTGCCGCCGACGTGATCGCCGAGCGCATCCGCGCCCTGGGCGAAATCGCCCCGGCATCGTTCGGTGACTATACCAAGCTGTCGGTGGTCGATTCGAGCGAGACCCCGCGCCAGGCCGATGCGATGATCAAGGGCCTGATCACCGACAACGAAGCGATTGCCAAGCGCATGCGCGATTTCGTCGAGGTCGCCGAGGACGCCGATGACGTGTTCACCGCCGACCTGCTGACCGCCCGGATCGGCAAGCACGAGGAAAATGCATGGATGCTGCGCGCGCTGATCAGCTGACCGCACGCCACACCAGGCACCTAGCAGGGGCCGCGATCCTTCGGGATCGCGGCCCTTTTGCTGTGCGTGGTCAGCCGGCACAGGGACGGCAAAAAGCCCGCCCGGCGCGATGCCGGACGGGCTTTGGAGGTCGCAGACTGATAGAAATCAGCGCCGTTCGGGCACCGCAATCTTGTCGAGCTCACTCAGCAGCGCGTCGAACTGGTCGGGCATCGGGCTATCCGCCACGCCGTCATACACCTCGCGCAAGCTGCGGCCGATGCGTGCCTGACGCATCAGCATGGGATCGAAACACGAGGTACGCATGGCACTTGCCTCCAGACGATCTAGGGAACTGGCACCGCGCACTGTCTTCACTTCCCGTCCAGCCCAAGAGCTGCTTGCAAGATCGGGGCGCAGCATCACGCCCGGGTTGAACACGACCGCCCCGACCATGCGGCAAGCGGCTCCCGGCCACATGCCGGAGGTGAATTGGTCACGCAGCGAGTGCAGTCACGCCCTCGCTCAGCTTGTCGAGCGTGCCAAGAATATCGCTCATCGCCTCGTCAGCGGAGTTGCGCTGACGGCGCGAACCGATCGGCGAATCGCCATCCAGCATCGCGACCAGTGCAGCGCGGGCGCGCGACACGCGGCTCTTCATCGTGCCCACGGCACAATCGCAGATTTCCGCCGCTTCCTCGTACGAGAAGCCGCCTGCGCCGACCAGAATGATCGCCTCGCGCTGGTCCGCGCCGAGCTGCATCAGCGCCATGCGCACGTCCTCGAGGTGCAGCGGGGCCTGCTGATCCGAATTGGCGGTCAGCGTGCGCTCTGCAACGCCCTCGTCATAGGGCGCGGTAAACTTGTTGCGGCGCATCTGCGAGATATAGCAGTTGCGCAGGATTACGAAGGTCCAGGCGCGCATCGACGTGTCGGGGCGGAAACGCGCACGCGCGCCCCAGGCCTTGAGCATCGTGTCCTGCACCAGATCGTCGGCCACATCCATCTTTCCGCACAGGCTGTACGCAAAGGCGCGCAGGTGCGGAATGGTTGCAGCAAGCCGCTGCTTGAACGTCGCATCATCCAGCGGCACCACGGCCTCTTCGCTCCGCTCGCTGGCGGCATTCGCTCCGGTCGACTGGTCCTGAATGATCGTCATAAACTCGCCTCTCATTAGCTGCCCCCAAAGCAGCATGGATTGGTCCTCAACCAGCGATGCGGCTTCTGGTCCTCACAAACCCGACGGCCGCATCGCCGTGTCCCATCAACCCGTGGCTCCGGGGATGGTTCCAACCGAATTTTCGGCAACCGGTTGCATGCAATCGCGTAAATGGCCGGGCCATGCCCCCGAACAACCAAGAAAAGTCATTGAAGAAGAAGGATGATCCCCATGAACCGCAACGCCTCTTTCCGCATCGTGCTCGCAGCAGGTCTGGTCGCATCGCTGCTTTCCGCCTGCAACACCGTCAAGGGTGCAGGCCGCGATGTCGAATCGGTCGGCCGTGCCGCCGAACGCGCAATCGACTGACGAACGTATTGCACGAAAAGAAAAAGGCCCGGAGCGATCCGGGCCTTTTTTGTGCATTCATGCTGCGCGCAACAGGTTACGCTCGACCACGCACAAGATGCATCACCAGGCTGGCGACGAGGAACAGCAGGAAGAGGAAGAAAAGGATCTTGGCGATACCTGCCGAAGCGCCGGCGATACCGCCGAAACCCAGCACGCCGGCAACGATCGCGACGATCAGAAAGATAAGGGCATAATGCAACATGGTTCATCTCCGGTTGGGATGAACCGTTTACGATGCGCGCTCGATTCAGGTTCCCTGAGCGCCGCGATTTTCTGGAATGTTCAGCCGCGCATCGCGCTGCCCATCGGCTCGCTGGTCACCGGATATCCCATGTTCTCCGGGATGCACAGGAACGGCCTGCCGTCGCGCTCCTCGATGAACGGCATGATCATCCGCACCGGAAACTGGGCCACATGATCGACCGCGTCGGCATGGCAGCCGAACTGCGCCAGCCGCTCCATGTTGCGCCGCGTCGGAAAGATCAACTTGACCTTGCCCTCGTCCGCCATTGCCAGCGCGTCGGCGGCCGTGGCCCAGAACAGATGGTGGTTTTCGGTCGCATCGACCTCGACAATATGGTCGTGCTCGTCGCAGCGCGCGAGATAGAAGCGCGTATCGAACACCCGGCGCTCGTTGAAGGGCGGGCGCCAGCGCGCAAATGGCGTCAGCGCAGTCAGGTCGAGCGTCCAGCCGGCATCGCGGCAAAGCTCTGAAAACGCGGTACCCTTGTGCAACGCGGCGCGCGCCTGCGCCAAGGCCTCGCGTTCGGGCGGAGCGGCAAAACCGATTCCGAGCCCGGTCTCCTCGACCGTCTCGCGGATCGCGGCAACGCGCGCCGCCGCTTCGTGCGGATCGAGCCCGTGGTCCAGGCCGGAGGCGATCACATGATCGTCGGCATCGACGCGGCCACCGGGAAAAACCACGGCGCCGCCCGCAAACACCATCTGCGACGACCGCTCGACCATGAGCAGTTCCGGCGCGCCGCCATTGGGGCAGTCGCGAAAGACGATGATGGTCGCGGCAGGGGTTGCAGTCACCAGCGGTTCGCCGGTGCGCGGGTCATGGGTCTGGATATGCGGATCGGTTTGCTGCGGTTCGCTGTCGGCCATGCTGCATGTCATTGCCTATAGCGCGCAGCCTGCCAAGCGCGAAAAATGCGAGAGGCCGTTCCGGCTCAATGCCGCAGCAGCCGTTCCGCAATCCGGTCGGGCTCGATGCGGTAGAAGCGCCGCGCCGCCTCGCTGGCAAGCGGACCATAGCCCTCGGACACGCCGGCAAGATCATCGACGAGTTCGGCCTCGCGGTTGCATTCGTCGACCAGCATGTCGAGCAGCCCGATCAGCTTCTCGCGCTCGGGCGAGGGTTTCACCGGCATGCGTCCGAAAAGGCTCAAGCCCTTTTGCGCCAGAATCCCGATCATCGCTGAGTCTCCTTGTGCTTTGTGCGGTCGTGACAGGGATAACGGCAGGCCGGTTCGCGAATTTAGCAATTCGCTAACCATGTTGGCCATTGTGACTGGCCATAAATACGGGTGGCGGGATCAGCGGGACATTTTGGGCCTCTGCGGGACAAACCCTCGGGAAATCGGGCGTTTTGAGGCCCTATGAGGCCACTGGAGGCCCGCCAGCCCACAAACGCCATTCTGGCCAAAAATAGGTCCCTCACCTACCCCTGGACGCCCGGAAACCCGCAGAAATGCGTGGGCTGGTCCTCAGAGAGTCCGGATGACAGGGGGTGCTCGTCCGAATGCGGTAACCCATTGTTAATAAAGCGTTACCGACTGACATAGCGCGATAATCATTCGGACGCATTCGGACGCAATATCGCTCTGAAACCGCCCCGTGCATCCCATCCCGGAGCGCCCATCGTGGCCTTGCCGGAGCGCACCTGGATAGCCTGCTGATCGGACCGCCGCGAGGCCCATATCCCGCATCGCCAGAGCCGCCGTAACCACCCTTCAGGGGCAGGTCAAAGCGGCCATGTGGAGGCTGAAAATGCCTGCGGCGAAGGTTATAGGAATTTGTGAAGTGTGGTTCCACAGGCCCTAGTCCAGTTCCACACCGGTCGGTGCCGTTGCAGGGGCGTTGCCGCGGCCTTGCATGGACGTGGCAAGGCGGTTGAACAGGGCCTGCACCTCAATCTTGAACTGAGGTAGTGTCATCCCTTCTGCGACAGCTCGATCGACGATGGTGTTGACGCCGTTCCGCAGTTCTAAAGGTGCTGCCAGGGCTTTCGACAACGCGTCATGCCAAGGATCTGGGCCGTTCATTGCCTATACTCTTTTGCTGGTGTATGCAGGTGGCTCAGTGCGTGCGACACGGTGCATCTCCCTGCCGTAGCACTGGCGAAAGCCAGGAGCGCCATGTGAGGGAAACGGGAGTCCTCACCACGCACTGAACCACTCCACGATAGCGGCGAAACGGCGGACAAGGGCGGCGACCTCGTTTGCGCCAACCCGATGCATGCTGAGCACATAGAGCTCGTCGCCTTGTTCGGTCGCCTTGACTGTGGCTCGCCACCACTGGCCGTCCGATTCCCACAGCAGCCGAACCTTCCTGTCATCCTCGCGGAGCGCATGGGCAGGGTTCGAGATGATCTCTGGCAGCAGACGATAATCGGCGATCGTCAACTCGGCATGGCGGCGCTTCTGCTTTTCCAGGGTCTGCAGCGAGAAGCGCACGGTGCGCGCGGTCGCGCCGATGGCAGCTGCCTGGTCAGCCGTGAGCGCGGCGATCGGGAAAGGCTGATCGGGTAAGGCGGCAAACTGATCAAACGCCGGATCGGCGACGATCTCCCGGATGGTCTGCTGAGCAGCTTTCGCCAGGCCTGCCTGAGCCGCATCCTCGACCGATTCGAGCGCCTTGTCGGCGATCGCGCGCAGATGCGCGGTGCCGGGATTGTAGCTGAAGCCAGGATCTATGCCCTTGGGCACCATGATCGGGTCGGTCCTGCCGGCAGGATAGAAGCGCTCCCGCGCCGATGGCGGCAGATCTGTCGTGACCTTCCACCCGCGCCGTTTGAGCATCCCTTCCGAAACCTGTTCTGGCAGGCAATTGCAGCCCCAGCCATTTGGCGGGAAATGCTCCTGCCACCATGGGTGGTCGACCGGCAGGATGATGCCGTGCCAACTGAGGTGATCTTGCCGAGGGTGCTTGCGCGGATGGTCAGACCGGTAGCGCAGATAGGGGAAGAGCTCCTTCTGCGCCTGGAAGCGCCGCCAGCGGCCTGCTGCGATGCTCATGCGGATGTTGGTCCGGTATATCGTCCGCAGGCGGCGATCGTTGACGATGATGGGCTGGGCGGTGCCGGTAAGCGCCGGATCCGAGACCTCGCCCCACCAGCCGGCGCGCTTCAGCTCCGGCAGGATGTTGGCCTTCCAGGTCTCGAAGGTGCCGCCATCGCGAATGACCTTGTCGAGCGATTTCTGAACCGCTGCCAGCAGATCGAGCTTGGCGATCTTCGCCACGGTGAAGGCCCGCGAATGCTCCTCGTGCATCATCTCCGACCAACGCACGGTCGGGCGCAGCTCCTGCCGCTCCTGCCAGACCCGGACGGTGTTTTTCGGGCTGAGATACATGGTTGGGCGCAGCTCAGGCATCGGGCTCGCCTTCCGCCTTATCTGCTAGAGTCCAATACGCGTCATTGCATGCCGATTTTTTCGGACAGCGAACCGCAACTCCTTCGGCTTCGAGCCTTTTCAAGATGCTGCGGGCGACCGGCGTGTTTGTCCCAAGACTGCGTGCTAACTGCCAAGTTCGGCCGCCGCCATTTGCTAGCCAGTTAGCGGCCATCTGCTTGTGATCGACGGTCATCTCTCGTCTCCGAACTTATCGACCTGGTTGCCCCAGGCTTCCCAGCCAGGGCGCTTCGTTCTGGCAAACAGCTCGATGCGCGGGCGATCGCCGAAGAGACGGACGATGTCGTCGGCGATACGATCGGGCTTGCGGCTATGTTCGCGGCGCGGCTCGACGACCAGCTGGCGGACGCCAGCATCAAGGCGCGGCAACTTGCCAGTCATGCCGAGCAGGCAAATCTCCGGGTTGGCGCGGGTGTAATAGCCGGTTCCCATGGCATAGCCCTCGCCAGACGGGTTGAGCTTCGCCCAGGTGAACCCGACGGTGGCATATCGGAAGCCCCAGCGGCGCAGGGTTTCGAAGGCCTTGTCGAGCAGCGGATCGATGGCCCACAGAAAGCAAGCGCAGTTGCGGCTGGCCAGCTCGCCCACTGGCAGCGCGGCGATCTCCTCCCAGGGCATCGTGTCGTAATGCTGGTTTGGATTGCGATCCTCGCCCTTTTCGGACCAGTTATCGAAGCTCCAGGGAGGGTCGGCATAGATGATGTCGAAGCCGAACATCGGGAGATTGGCGAAGGGGCTTTCAGGCATGGGCCATCGCCCTCAATGCGGGGCTATCCTTGGGGGTGGCCCTTGCCGAGACCACCCCTTCGGCTACAGTCACGATGCGACTCACGACTGAAAGGAACAATCCATGGATCAGCAGTTTTCGAAAAACGATTGTCATAATTGGATGCTCGAACATGTTTTGGTGCATCTGTGGGCGGCGTTCATCAAAAATGGGGGTGCGTCCAATCAGTCACAGATTGACTATATTACTCGCATTACTCGCGAGGAGGTCGAGGCTGCGCGAGATCGGTTCGATGACCCAGTCACGCAGGAGTTTGCGAACCAGGTCATTGAGCTTCAGAAGGAGTTTTGGGGCAGGGTTCGTCGAGCTGCCGGTGATTGATAAAGCGCTTCATACTATCAGCCATTTCTAGGGCCGCGTCAGCATCTAACGCGGTGACCTGCGACAGCTGTTTGAACGTGCTTTCGTGGATCATTTTGGCCACGATTTGAGCAATTCGCGCCTCCTGTTCTGGCGTAAACGGGGATGGCGCAGTCGCCACTAACTCAGCCTGCTCTTCGGTAGAAAGTGGCATTTGCGCCCTGCCCTCTGCCATGATTGCGCCTGCCCTGGCATCGAGATACGCCTGTTCCTCAGGGGCGGCCGGAGGTCCATTGCGTGCGTCGATCATGATGACATCTCCCATCCAAGCCGCTCACGTGCGGCGGTGCGCCAGTTTCTCAGGGCGACGGAGGCGCAGTCCGGGTGAGCTGCGTCACAGGTAGCGGAGATGCCAGCGAGCCGGATGCTGAAGCCGTCCTCGCGGTGCCTGGTCCACCCATCCTCCAGCTGCATCTGCACCGAATAGATCACGCTGATCGCGGGCAACTGGCGCAGCAGGCCTTCGACCATGCCGAGCGCATAGGCTAGCTGAGGGAGCGTTGCGCGGGTCATTTCCGCGCCTTGGCTCTTGCCCGTGCGCGGCGCTTTGCCCTCTTACCGAGCGGCTCGGGTACGGTGATGTGGACGACGTCTCGCCTCGCTCGAACGACGCTCCCCCGCGATCGTTTCTCGTCGCTTGCATCCCGAACCGCCTGGGCGGCGATCGGGCCAAGGGCCGCGCTGGCCAATAACGTCAGTGCAGCCAAGAGAGAGGGGTTTGATCTCACGCTCCACCCTCCCGGTTCTCTTCCGCCAGGCGCATGGCGAATGCAGCGCGCTCGATGCTCTCGCGTAGCGGCGCATCGTTCATGAGCGCGGTTGCCTCGGTATCGAGCAGCTTGAGCAGCTCGGCAGACGTGGCGGCTGCGGCGATGCGATCGAAGATCGTGCCGGTCATTGCTGCCGTGACGCGATCGTCCTCGGCGGCGATCAGTTCGTCGATCAGGCTGTTGTCAGGCAACTGCTCGACATAGTCGGGATCGCCCTCAGCGAGGCTCACGCTGCGGATGGTGTCCTGCCAGTCGTCCACGATCGGTTCGAAGATCTCGGGACCGAACTGCAGCTCGCCGGTGAACGGCTCGACCGTTGCCAGGTCGACGTCGCCCGGATCGTAGGTGAAAGTGACGTGCGGCAGATAGCTGGGGAAATCCCAGCTCGCGCCAGCCTCGCGCATAGTGCGGTGCCGGTTGGCGATGTAGCCGTCCCAGAAATGCAGAACGACAGCGCCCTTGTCGCCGAGCCGATCAACGACGCGCGGGCCGCCCGGCATGACGCGCAGCGGCTCGCGGTAGAAGCCGAAATCGTCGCCCATGCCGAACCAGTTCACCGGCCTCTTCGAATAGGCCACGGTGACATGCATGTCGGCGGGATCGACTACGGTCCTGAAGCCCTGTTTCCTGGCCCATGCAACGAGCTTGTCGGCATTGAGCAGCTTGCGATGGACGTAGAGCGGGCGCGGATCGTCGGCGGCGAATTCCGTGACGGGCTGGAGCGGCTCGCGGCGGTTATCTTCCAGCAGCTTCTGTTCGTCGACCTTGTTCCCGGCTCCGGGAATAAGGTCTGTATCGGTCGGCGGGTTTGTCTGCTGGACGCGGACATAGCCGTCGCCATAGGTGTCCTGGAAGCTCTCCTCGTCGCGCTCCCAGCCCAGCGCCTTCAACAGGCCATCGGTCTCGGCGGCAAGCTTGGTGTCCGTTTCCGCCTCGACATCGCGCATCACGCGCGGCGAAGCGACGTCAGGGCCATAGTTGAAATCGGTCCACCAGCGCGCCGGGCCAGCGTTGAAGCTATCGGACAGCAGATCCGCATCCGACTTCACGACTTCCAGCTTCACGTCCGCATGCACCTCGGCCTGGCTACGCGAGGAGCCGTCCTGGGTGGTCATGGTCTGGCTGAGCACCACTTTCGCGATGCACTCGTCCATATAGCGGCAGAGCTGCTCGTAATCGGCCACGCCGCTCTTCGCGACCTGCAGCAGCTCGATGACCATGCGCTCGGGGATCGCGATGCCGGTATCGGTCTGGATGGCCTGCAGCGCGGCGAGCAGGTTGTTGACCTGATCCTGCGGCGTGCCGGCAGGATATTTGCCGATCGCGGTAGGCGCGCCGAACTTGTCAAGGAAGTTGTTCCAGAAGCGCAGGCCGTTGCGCTTGAACAGCGTCGGCCAATAGAGCCACTCGGCCAGGCCGCGCCCGTAGATCTCGTCGTCGTCGCTGGCGCCTGCGGTCGCTACCCAGAACTTGCGATCCGGCAGCCGCTCGCCATTCCAGTTGACGCGAGTGATGAGCCGCAGATTGCCAGCGTCGTCATAGCGGAAGCGCCGGGCATGACGGACGCGCAGATCCGCGAACTGGAATAGGCCGTCTCGGACCTCCCACAGGCATTCGGCGACCGAATAGCCGTAGAAGGTGGCGAACAGCATCTTGCGGGTGACGCGGTCCCAGCCCAGGCGGACGAGGTTGTCGCTGAGCTTCTCTGCCGCCTCGACCGAGCGAGGGTCGTTCTCATCGCCGGGCAGCACGTTCCAGTTGCGCGAGACCACAGCGCCGATGCGCTGCTGCAGCGTCGACATGACCTGGTCGTCTTCCAGGATGACATCGTAGACGCCCCAGTCGATCGCCATGCTGATGCGCGGGTCGCGCGGCTGCTGCAGGCCGGTGACAAACGGCCTGGTGATGTCGCGCCCATCCGAGGTCGTGGCGATCGGGCGCATCAGGGCCTGCATCGTGCCAGTCGGCTCGGCGATGCGCCGGGCGATCACTTGGGTGCTGCTGCTGGAAAAGGGTCGAGGCCTGCGGGCCATGGTGTTACCTCACAAATCCGGCACGGGCACCGGCAGAACCGAACCCGCGCGTCGAGACAGGCCCGGAGGCCAGATGGGTGCTGCGCTGGCCCGCCGAGTAGAACTCCATCGGGCCGATATCCTCGTCCGAAGCGGCGACGAAATGCATGAGCGCGATCGCGTCGTCGCCGTGGCGTTTGCCGCTGTCGCCATCGGCCTTGCTGACCTTGCCGCGATCCGGGATCATCGGGATGCCGCGCACGAGCTTGATCATGCGCAGATCGTCCATGACGCCCTCATCCCAGGGGATGAGCAGCATCTGATCCTCGATCGCCGATCGCAGCTTCGGCATGAAGGCGAGATAGGTCTTTTCCGATGTCTGGACGGCCTCGACGCGGTCAAAGCCCCAGCGCTGCTGCATTGCCTCGGCCAGGGCCGACCCGTTGCCGCGCGCGTCCATCTTGCCGCAGGCGAACATCGGCACGCGCGAGATGATCCAGTTGAGGATCAGCTCCTGGTCCTTGAACGGCACATTGCGCATCTCGAGCAGGAACCGCGCGACGCGGCGCATTTTGTCATCGCGCTGGCCGAACACGATCGGGGAGACGTCGCCGTTGCGGGCAAAGTCCTGGCCGAAATAGGTCGGCTTGGTTGGATCGAAGTCGTCCAGGTAGGGCGCTACCTCGGTCTCCAGAAACTCGAGGATCCAGCTGGTTCGGTACTCCTCGCTGTGACGCTCGAACCCATCGGGGCACGCCAGGCGAATGACCGGCAGCTCGTGCGACATGGCTTGCTCGATGGTCGCACGGGCCAGGTAGATACCGGACCCACGCGAGGGAACGACGTCCAGCTCCTGCTCTGCAGCTGCGCCATAGCGCTTGCGGAGCGATGCTTCCCACGCTGCCTCGGCCTCGGGCGACCATTTCTGGCCGGTGCGCAGGCAGATGCGCTGATAGAGGCCCTGGCGCAGCGCGTCTTTCAGCGTCACCCGTTGGACCACGCCTTCGCGCTTGCCGCTGCGGATGTCCTCGATCAACTCGTTATAGGCGTTGTCCGCGCCGTTATGGGTCGAGATGACCACCACCTTGCCGCCCCACATGGTGAGCGCCATGGCCGCGTCGAGCAGATCGTTGAACTGGTCATGAAACGCGGCTTCATCGATCAGCACCTTGCCCTGCATGCCGCGCAGCGATCGCGGCTTGGACGACAGCGCGACGATCTTGTGACCTGACGGCAGATCGATGCGGAAAGCGTTGATGCCCTCATCCGATCCGTCGTTATGCAGGAATTCCTTCGGCTCGGTGGCCAGCTGGTCGAACGCCTGCAGGAAGTCCGCGCAATAGCCGATGAACTCGCGCGTCATGTCCTTGTTATAGGCGATGTAAAAGAAATCCTGCCCGCCCTGGGCTGGCGCAGCGGTCAGCACGGCGTCAGCCCCGAAAGCATAGGTAAGGCCCGTGCGGCGCGACTTTTCGCTGACGAACAGCTGATGCTGGTCGCTGAGCTGGATCGCCTCGATCTGATACGGCATCAGCAGCGACGGGAGATCGTCGATTGGTGCAAGAGAACCGACCTTCGCGCTCATGGCCTGCGGCCCTTCCAGCGCTGGCGCGTGGTGCGCGCGCGGGGCGAGGTCATCGGCTGCACCCAGGCAATCTCGCCCCTTGCAACGGAGGCCAGCCATTCGCGGACATCGGCCTGGCCAGACATGCCGTCGAGCGCGACCAGGTCAAAGTGCAGCGGAATATGCGCGACACGGCGCGGGCGATAATGGTCGGACACCCGGATGATCCAGCAGCGTTCCTGGTTGTCGGCGAGGTGCACGTACTTGGTGCGAGAGCCCTTCGATGCGGCTGCTGCCCTGGTCGCGCGCGAGCATTTGATCGCCAGCACCCGGAAGCCGAACGGCTTGGCATCCTGCGCGATCGCGAACGCCAGCGACGCAATGTCACCGGGGCCGTTCGCGCTCAGGCCAGCAACGATGCGGCGCGGCTCGGTCATCCCAGCCCCAGCGCAGCCTTGTAGGTATCCAGGATCGCGGCCATTTCCTGCCGATCGTGCGGCTCCATCCTGCGGAGCTGCACGATCTGCCGCATGATCTTGGCGTCATAGCCCTGGGATTTGGCCTCGTTGTAGGTGTCGCGGATATCGTCGGCGACGCCCTTGCGCTCTTCCTCGAGCCGTTCGATGCGTTCGATGAACAGGCGGAGCTGGTCGTCGGCTCTGATGGCTTCACTCACGGTCTTTCTCCCTTCAGGCTTTGAGGCCGAGCAGCTTGGTTTTCACGGCCAGGATGGTTTCTTCGGTCGCGCCACGGCTGCGCAGCTCGCCTTCGGCCTCCTTGGCCGCGCGCTGGTTCTGCTCGAGGCGGATGGCGCGCTCGCGCTCGGCGTCGATTTTGTCGGCGACGACCAGGTCCTTCAGCGCCTTGATGAGGCCCATGGCATCGCCCAGCTCGAGCTTCTCCTGGCCACCCATGCGTGCAGCGATGATGGAGAGATTGTTGCGCGCCAGGTGCAGCAGCATCCGGTTGCGCTTCTCGTTCTCGTCACCAAACTGGCCGTCGACGGCCTCGGCCATGCCGCGCACGGCCTTCTCGCGCTCCACCACGCGGTGCCAGTCGCGGCGGCGCTTGGCCCAGCGGCCCATGGACGATCGCGCGATTGTATGGCCGTGGCTCGCTGCCAGCTCGACCAGGGCATCGGTGGTGAACTTGCGCTTCACGGCCTCGTCCAGTTCGTCCTGGACGTCTGCCGGCAGTTCCTCGACGGAAGACCAGCGCGCCATGTCAGCGGCCTGTTCTGTGGCGGTAGATGCCGTCGACGATCAGGCGGCTGGCAGCGACATCCTCGCCATCGGGCTGGATCTCTGCGAGCAGGTACGGCGGAACGTCCTCGATCCGCACGAAGCCTTCATTCGCCAGCCAGCGCAGCTCCTCGGCAACGTCCCGGCGTGCGACGCGGTGCCCGACCTCGGCCAGCAGGGTCGCGAGGTGATGATCGTTATGTTCGCCGCCGATTTCGGCGAGGAGGTCGATGATCGCGCGGCGGACCAGCGGGCGGATGGCCGGGGCGATCATGACTTGCCAAGCCCTTGCTGGACCAGCGTATGCAGATAGTCATTTTGCGTCTCGAGCTGGTGCTGCATCGCCCTGACGGATGATTCCACCGAGCCGAGGCGGTCGCGAACGTCAGATATCGAATTCGCCAGGCCAGCGCGCGTCGGTTCCCGCTCAAGATCCCGCATCACGTTATCGATGCGGTTTTCATTAGTCGTGATCCGAGTGACCAGCCCTGACACTTGCTCGGTCAGCGCTCGCAGCTCGGTTTCATGTTCCTTCAGATCGGCGCGAGACGGGAATTTGGTCTGGAGCCAGGCAAAGCCGCCGAGCAGGATCAGCGGGGTCATCGTGGCCGCGATCGGCCACAGTGTCTGGATGATCTGCCACCAGCTCACAGCAGAACGCTCCAGCATTCGGATCTGGAGCTGGTCGGGATGGCGGAATGCATTGGGTGGGCCTCATCGAAAAGCGATGAAGCATTGCTAAGCGGGATAGCTCGCGTGGATCAGGGTGAGCGAGCTTACCGGGACGTTCCGTCCCAGGGTTCGAACATCTCGATCTGGCGTGGGTCGCGCAAGGAAGGTCGGCGCAACGGTTCGGCGTCTGCTGCTTCCTTGCTCCGGTTCACGAGCTGGGAAACATAGGTCCTGGCGGTGCCGAGGATCCGCGCCGCTTCGGCGACTGTCATATCGCCATTTCGCACGGATGCAATGATGGGCGCTCGGCGCGCCTCGGTGAGCGCCGCCCTGGCGACAGGCACATCGATCTCCTGACGACCATAGACATGGCTCATGATCCGCGTCAGCCGGGCGTTCAGAACCTCGCGCAGGCAGTTGCGCTCAGGGTCGACTGCGACATAGATTTTCTGGCCCCCGAAGCGCTCGACCACCCGCAGAGCATCATAAGCTCCGATATGATCGGCCATTTCCACCAGCTGGTCGGGCCAGCGCCGGGTGACCGCAACATCGTGCGGGATCGGCAGGTCCTCCAGCTTCATTCCAGGGAAATAGGCGACCGACACGGGATCAGCCCTCCGCCTGCGGCGTCTGGGCGGCGCGCGCCTTTTTGGCGCGCCAGCGCTGGCCGAGGAATCGGATCGCCTCGTCCATCTCCCGCTCCGACCAATGGTGCATATTGGCATGCGAACCGATCTCGCGCCGGGCCAGCTCGATCGGGAACACCATCACCCTGTCGGCGCAGAGCCGGTCGAGGCATTTCAACACCGCAACCCTGTCCGCATGGGCATGGGTGAAGCCCGGTATGGAGGCTTCCAGCGACCGGACATCGGCATCGTGCGGCCAGACCACCCCGGCGCGCGTTGCAATGGCCTTGAGCGCCTCGATCACCGATGATGCATAACGGAAATCGACAAAGCGCAACGCCGACAGGCCCGTCTGGCGCTTGACGAAGGCATTGAGGGCCGGATCGCCTGGTTCGTCGATCTCCCCCAACCAGTAAAGGCTCCACCACAGCGCCTTGATCTTGCCCAGATGCGGGCGATCGGCGCGGCCCGGCTTCCAGCCACCGTTGAGTCCATCGAGCAGCTTACCCAGCTGGCCATCGGTCAGCCTGGAGAGCGAGCGCTGGCCGCTCACCTGCTCGATGCGATCGCGGCGCGCATCTTCGTCCAGGCCGAGCCGGTTGCATGCCGCCATGATCGCGCGGATCTTGCGGGTCCGCGGATCATTGCCGGCTGTGCGGCGCGAAGGCTGAGCCTGACGGGTCATCGGCTATTGTCCGGCAGGACGATGCCACAGACCTCGCCACGCCGTTGCATCTCGGCTTTCAGGGCCTCGGTCGAGCAGCCGCGCAGATCGACCTGATCGACATGATCGATCGGCACATAGCGGCCATGGTGGTCATCGAGCTTGCGCAGATAGCCGTCGCGAACGAGGGCTGACAATCGACTGTAGATGCCGCCCGTGGATTTGAGGCCCTCGATCCGCATCAGCTCGCGGATGGTCGGCCCACGGCGATAGGTGGCAATAAACGCCCTGATATTATCGAGCGTGCGGAGTTGGTTCTCTGTCATTGACGGATATCCATCTTTCGAGATTGCGGTGCCAGCACGCCCGCGCCGCGCAGCTCGAGGTTGTCCTGGTGCAGAATCTGGTTCGTTGTGCGGCTGGCCTGAAAGCTGCGGATCAGTGCCCGAATGATTTCGGCTGAGCGTTTGTCGCCACCACGGTCCAGACGGGCGGCAAGAGCCTGCGCTTCGCGAAGGCTCGCGCTGTGGCGTGGCATCAGTTCACGCTCCCCGTCGCGGGAGTGAGCGCGGCATTCTGCCAGCGCACCGCCTCAGCCAGCATGTCGCAGAACTGGTCCAGGCCGTCGGGATCCAGCGCCATCGTGGTCTGGCGACCGTCTTCGACAAGCGACAGGATGATCAAAGGGGTGCCGTTGATGAACTTTGTCGCAATGCCGGCAGCGCCGCGAACAACGTTGCCTTCGGCGTCGTGGATAGGCTGGGCCGGGCCGGAACAGACAGAAGCGGCCATGAAATGGATGGCAACGCTTACCGGAACAGGCTTGGGAGGTGTGCTGGTCATGCTGCGCCTCCCGCACCATCATTGGCCGGAGCCGAGCTGACCAATGCCAGACCGACTGGTGCGACCGGATCATCTATGGCCTGCTGCAGCAGGGCCATCAGTTGACGGGCATGGAAGACCTCCAGGCAGATTTCTGCCTGCTTCTTGAAATCGACCGCGACCAGATAGATCAGGCGCTGTCCCTGCACCAAGCCAGCACCCACAGCGATCGATTCCTCAATCCCGGTGCCATCCTCCAGGTCCTGAAAGCCGGGTTCGGTGATGTTCACCCGTGCCTCAACCCACGTGACCTCAATCGTGGGGCCGGTCATGCTGCGCCTCCCTCGACATCGACCAGCTCGGGATCCGCCTCGCGCTTTCCGGCGCGATCGATGAAGAACTGGTCGGCCTGGGAAACGGCAGCGCCCAGCGTGGCCAGGCGCTCGGCCATCGGATCATCCTCGCCCTTGCGCAGCGTCTTGATGATCGCCTGTTTGTCGAGCTCGAGCTTAGTGCGGATGTAGGGATTCGCGTTCTCTTCGAGCGCGGCACGGATCTTCTCGATGAAGTCCTCCTGGTTCACGCCCTTGGGGAGCTTGAGCGAAGGCGTATTGGTCCGCTCGCCGATGATGGCACCCGCCAGCTCGATCGACTTGCGCTTGCCTTCGGTCAGCTGATCCTTGGCGACGGCCCACCAGGCGCGCAGCTGTTTGAACAGTTCCTTCTGCGCCTGCTCAAGCGGGGCGACCATCGCATCGCGCGCGCCTTCGATCTGCTGGATCGAGGCATCGGCATCTGCCTTCAGCTGGTCGACGGTGGCCTGCATCGCCATGTATTTGTCGATCGTCGCGGTCGCCTCCTGGATGGTCTGGGGCGCAATCTGTGTGGGGGCCTTGCGGCGGGCAGCAGCCATGGTCAGTTCCTTTCGGCTTCGGGATCGGTGGGGGTCGGGATGTCGGGCGAAACGAGCGGGATCGCGGTGCCGCACAGGGCGCATTCGGCCATGACGCGACCGACCTCCCACTGGCGACCGCCGCATCCGGGGCAGACGTTGTCGCCGGTGCTGCGGTAGAGCACGAGATAGCCGCGCTCGCCCTGGACGGCGCGATAGTCGGTGCAGACTGTCATGACCGTGCACCCGCTGCGCGTAGCAGCTTTCGACCAGCGGCCTTGATCTTGATCCCGAAATACGGCTGCTGCTTCCAACCGGCAGGCGGAGCCTTGGCTCGGACGATACGAGCGAGGCCTGCTCGCTCCAGCTCCCGCCCGGCATTGGCCTGAGAGAAGCAGTAGATGTCAAAACCCGTGGTCTCGCTCAGAGCGGAGAGCAGCTCGTGCGCAACGGGTGAAAGTGCAATCTGGTGGTCCATGTTCATGCTCCTGGTGAGGCGGTTGCAACAATGAGGGCGGTGCCCAGGACGATCGCGGCAGCGGTGGGCAGCACCACGGTCAGCACGAAGCTGAGTGGGGTGAAGCCCTGCTGGCCGATCTTGGCGATCAGGCGGCGCATGGCGCGGTCTCTTCGGCCTGATCCAACGCGGTGTCGGTGTTGTTCGGGCAGGCCGGGCAGGCCTGGTAGTAAAGGTTCTCCACCGCATTGCGCGGGAAGCCCTTCTTGCGTCGCAGGTTCATGCAGGAAGCCAGCGGAATCGTGTCATTCCACACAGGGCAGAGAACGTCCTCATTGCCCCAGGCCGCGCGGACCAGGCGTTCGATCTCGGGATAGCTGCCCGCATAGTTGCGATTGAGGACCCGCGAGATCACCCCCGCGTTGCGATTGATTTTCTCTCCGGCCTTGCGCTGATTGGTTGCATCGGCAGCGCTCGCCAGAAGGCGGACCCATGCCGGCATATCCGCGCCCCAAGCTGCGGTGGCGCGCTGGATATTGGTGACGGTAACCTTACCAGACATGGTTAATCCTTCCGGTCAAAAAAAGGGGAGGCAGAGGCGCAGGCAGCAGGGCGGGTGCCGCCCGGCGGGCGACCGCGAGGGCCAAGGGCAAGGTGCAGCTGCGCGCTGTTGTTGTGGTCGATAATGCGGGTGTAGGGCCTGCCGTCGATCACCACCCGGCTCACCGATGGATGGTGAGGGCCGGTGTCGAGAACGATCCGGTATTTGCGGTGTGGCGCGCCCGGCGGATCGATCCGTTCCAGATAGCCTGCCCGAACCAGCTCACCTAGATATTTGAGTGCGCTGTAGGTGTTGGTCTCTGCGGCGAGGACCAGCATGGGCAGCTCGAACACCTTGAGCACCCGCACGGCCGTCCAGATGCGCTGGCGCATGTTGGCGGGGGTGAACCGCTGGCCCAGCGGCTTGATGGGCACATCCTCAGGCGCGATTTCATAGCGCCGGGCGAAGCCGTTCATGCTGATTTCGCACTGGCGGCCAACATGGACCAGTAGGCCAGACGACCGCCATTTGCGCAGCCAGCGCGTCACGACGACAGGATCAAAGCCGGAGCGGCGCACGATATCGCCAATGCTCATGGGATCGGCAGCGACGCGCAGCAGCGACCAGAGCACATCGCGCGCGGTGTGTTCGCACGTGCTGTCCAGGGGCTGGACAGGCGCAGGCAGAATGGTGGCGGGGAAGTTCATGCGCGGCCTCCCTGGATGCGGCGGATCTGCAGATCGCCGGTCATGATCGGACGGTTGCCCCACCAGGCGCGGTCGGGATTGGCCTGGCGCTCATCACGAGCGATTGTGTCAGCCTCGATCAGGTTGGTGACGATGCGCCGGGTGCAGCCCCGACAGGCCTGTTTGAACAGCAGCGCCAGATCGTCGGCGATTTTGGCCCTGAGGCAGTAATGATCGCGCAGGGCCAGCGTATCTTCGTCGCTGGCGGGCTGGGCGGCGGTGGCCACGCGGATGCGGTTGTCGAACCGCTCCCATTCCTTCAGCTTGGCAGGAAGATCCTCTTCGCCGATCATCATGATGGCGATCGATGTTGCGTCGTGGATGTCGCGGATGATCTCGACCGCCTGGCGCTTTACCAGGAAGTCCATCTCATCAATCACCAGCGGGCGGGGAAAGATGGTCAGCTGCTCGATGATCTGTTCGAGGATCTTCGGTGCGGTGCGCGCCAGCTTGTTGATGCCGAGCGACGTTGCGATGGCTTCGAGCAGGGTGCGCTGGGTCCAGACCGATTTGGCGCAGACATAGGTGGCGTTGGTGCGCGCCGCGGCAAAGGCCGCGCCGACGGACTTGCCATAGCCCGAATAGCCGTAGAGCATGCCAAGGCGCGGCGAGTCACGGCCCACGGCCATGCAGTCCATCAACGTGCGCAGCGCAAGCTGCATGTTGGTCAGTGGTGCCTGGCGACCCTCGATCGGCTCACTGCCTCCGGGCAAGATCAGGCCGCCCCCCGCTTCCAGTAAACTTTGCCCGTTGTGGTTCATGGTGTTGCTCCTGCTTGAGGGTCAGCCAGCCTTGCCGGACATCTGCCCGGCGGCGGTGTTGGTGAAATCGGTGGGCGCAGGCTGGACAGACCGGGGCGCGAAATGCGCGATCATGATCTTCTCAGCCTGGTAACTGGTGCTCTCGGTGAAGCTTCTGGCCCATGCCACTTCCTCAGCATCGACAGCCTCACCACGGGCATGCGCGGCCAGCAGGGCATCGACATGCGCGACCCGCTGGCTGATGTTCATTTCTGCCCAGCTGGTTGCTGCGGCATCTGCCTGGCCTTTGGTGCTGGCCTTGCGGGTGCGCTTTGGTTCGGCAGGCACCGCCCTGGCCTGGTCGGCGACCGCAGCATCGTTCCGGGCGTTGCGCGCGACCGGTAGCGTGCTGAGCTTGCCGGCAGCCTTGGCATCGGCCATCAGCACGTTGAGCGCCGCCTGTTCCGGCTTGAACCGACGTTGCTTGGCGAGCAGCTCGGCCCGCTGAACCTTCAGCAGCTGCGCCTGGTCAGCCCGTGCCTGGCGTGCGAACTCCTGTTCGCTGAGGCCCGAGCGCTGGACGTTGACAGCCGTGCCGATGAACGTCCTGTCCTCTGCATCGAAGATGAACAGCGCGCCCAGATCTTCCTCGTCGCGGCGAACGACGACGGACCTGCCGATATAGGCCGCGCATTCCGCAGACCAGTAGCGGCCGCCGTTCCAGGCAATGCCGCGCTTGCCGACAATGCGCGGACCGACCAGGGCAGACAGGGCCTTAGTGAGGGTCTGTTCGTCCGGTGCCCTAGCGGCCAGGCGGCGGGAGCTTTGCTCCTTCGCCATGGGCGACATTTTCAAGGTGCTGTGATTGCGTTGGTAATATGGGCCGGATGCCCAGTTATCGAGTGCCTCTTGCAGCTGGTCCGCCGACATTTGCGCGACGATGACGGGCTTGCCAGTTGCCTTGCGCGCGCGGGCGCGCAGCACCTGCGCCTCGGCAACATTATGGCCGATATAGCCCGGCATGATTTCTGCGCGCTGACGGGTGAACGTGCCAAAGACACGTTCAACGAACGGCTTGAGGTCCGGACGGGCTGGAGGCAGATCGTGAAGATCGATCCCCAAGATCTCCAGCGCACTCTTTATCGACTTGTTGATGAAGCCGCTGCCCTGATCGGTGAAGATGATCGTGGGCATGACGCCCCAGGCGCGGATGGTGTCGATGAGGAAACGGCGGACGCTCTGCGCGCTTTCAGACTTGCAGACCATGAATCTGGCGCGACGCGAATATCGATCGACAATGCCCAAAACAGCCTTGCGCCCTTCGGTCGTCATCACATCGGCGGGAGTCGTATCGATCTCCCACATATGATGCGCATAGAGCGCAGAGCCAGACATCGTGCCTACCGATGCCCTGAACTTGTTCTTGAACGCATCGGGATCGCGCAGCGACGCGAGCAGCGGCTTGTTGGCCTTCTCATAGGCTGCGATGAATCGGCGCAGCGACCGCGCCGATGGCAGCTCCACGAACTCGGTGGCCAGCATTTCCATGATGACCGAGGCCGACCATTTGTGGACAGCCAGGCACGCCTGCACCGCATCGGCCACTTCCGGATGCGCGGCCCACCAGCTGGGGCGACCCTTGCCATCGTGCGTGTTGCTGGCTGTTGGCCGGGCCTTGCGCTGGCCCGCCCAGCGGGCCTTCAGATCAGCCTGGGCGCTAGCAGGCAGAGACGAGATGGCGAAATGGCGGCCGCCTTGCTGACGTGCTTTCTGCTGATACTCCCACTGATATCTGTCCGCCCATGCCAGCACCCGGCGCGCCGATGTCGGCATGCCTTCGAGCTTCAGGTCAGCGATCTGCTGGGCAGTGAGGTGTGTCTGGCGCTTCATGCGTCGCCCCACATTTCATCGGCGAAGGTCTGCAATGCGGCTGCAAGCGCCCTGCAGGCGCGATCGCCGAGCGACCGACCCTTGCCATCGTGCGTGTTGCTGGCCGATGGCGCGGCCTTGCGCTGGCCCGCCCAGCGGGCCTTCAGATCAGCCTGGGCGCTGGCAGGCAGAGACGAGATGGCGAAATGGCGACCGCCCTGGTTGTCGGGCTTTGCGATAAACTCCCAACCACGATCTTCCGCCCAGCTGCGCACCCGGCGCGCCGATGTCGGCATGCCTTCGAGCTTGAGGTCAGCGATCTGCTGGGCAGTGAGGTGTGTCTGGCGCTTCATCAGTCGCCCCGGACCTCGGCCAAAAAGGCGGCGCGCGCAGCGAGCAGGCCGGCGCGCAAACGCGCGGGCAGCGATGGCCAGGTGGGCGACGGCGCGGCTGGCGACGGCACCGGCAGATATTGCAGCTCCCTGGGCCAGCGGGCGCAGCGACCCGGCCACAGGTGGATGGGGTCAAAGCCCAGAGCAGCAGCATAGGTGAGCGCATCCTGACGATCGAGCACCAGACTCCAGCACAATGCCCCGACGCAACGGCCATCATAGCCCTTGGCCTCAGCCGTGGCGGACAGGCGATCGCGCAGCCAGAGCGGGTCATAGTCCAGAATGTCGTCATCGCTGACGCCCAGGAAATGCGCGAAATCGCGCCAGATCAGCCGCCAGTGGATGTTGCCGGTGCGGTCATCACGATGCCGGGGCAGGATGACAAAGCCGTCATCGGCGGGCGTGCGGCGCGTGCCATCTTGGGATAGAACAAATGTGGTGCGATCGGTGGACGCATTGTGGTAACGGTAAGTCACGCTGCGCCTCCGACATTCTGGAAGCACGCACCACGACGGTAGTTCAGTCTTGGTTGTGGGCGCTTGCGCGAGCCGTCAGCATTGTAACGGGAGGGCCATATGGAGTGAGCAGGGATCTTGAGAAATTCGGAGATAGCCTGCTCCGCACGAGCATCAGGGCGAAACAATGCATGCGCGATCGATTGTGGTTTCAGGCCACTCCGTCGAGCTATCGCAGACAAGTTTGACCCTCTCTTCCGGATCAAAGCCTTTAAGTCTTCCGCGTGCCAATCCAAGATACCATTCCTTATGTGCAATTACACCTTGCATGGTATCTCGTAGGACGTCAAGCCTAATTGGAGATAATTTGTGGTAAATTTGAGCGCCTGGGATGATGCGGCGCGACGACGGCTCGTTGCTCATGCTCGCAAATTCGGTCGTCAGGAGGACCTGGCTGCGGCGGCGGGTTTGCCAAAACCGACCCTGCAAAAGCTGCTTAGCGGAAGTGCCGAGCCTAAGATTTCGACGCTGTTGGCTGTAACTAATGCGCTGGGTATCAGCCTGGATACGATTCTGAACGGGGCTAATGAGCTGACGACCATGCAGGATTACGAGGTGTTCGTTGCAGCTCCCGTTGCTATTCCAATGCATGATGTTGCCTTCTCAGCCGGACCGGGTGCAGAAGCTTTGCTTGCTGGCGACGGAGATGCTTCAGCGGTTTTTCCTGAGGCTTGGCTGCGCGAGCAGTTCGGGAAGGTTGATGACTTGCGGCTTGTCAGGGCCTCCGGCGACTCTATGGAGCCGACGATTACAGACGGTCAGTGGGTCATGATAGACGTGGCACGGAAGACTGGGGACGGGATTTACGCCGTTCGTGTTGCCAACGACCTGTTCATCAAGCGCCTGCAATTCCAGACCACCCGCGTCTTTGCGATCAGCGACAATCCGGCATATGAGCTGTTCATCATCAATTTGGAGGACAAGGCGGATCGCGACGCATTCCAGGTAATCGGTCGTGTGGTTTGGACAGGAAAGATGTTGTGACCGATGGCGAAGCGGACATGGGTTCGGGATCGCCAGAAGAGGCCAGTTTCGCCCAACGGAACAGGCTGGTCCTTCTGACGGGTCTCGCGCTCGCCCTGGCCCTATGGTTGCTTTACGAGGCCGGAGAGAAAGGGCTGCTGGGCGAGCCTACCGCCGAAAGGTCATCTGTCGAGCGGATCGCATGGCAGTTGCTGCCTGACGGAAGCCAGTTCGCCATCTCGGCGTCGCCGGTCGTTTCGTCCAGCTCAAGCATGACGGAACACAGGAGCGCCATGCGCTGTTGGCCGCAAGACAATCAGTTTTCGTGTGTTTCGATCACCAAATCGTCTGGTGCTCTCAGTGCGTTGAATGTGTCGAGCTATTCAACAGACGATCTGCCAGGCTATCTGCTGCCGATCTTTGATCAGGACGGCTACACCTGCAGCACCGTGCTCGGTTCCCCGCAGGAGAGCATCGGGAACGGCAGCGCGACTCTCACCTCGAACCAGCTGCGCAGCCTGGATGATCGCTGGTCGCGCAAGTTCGTGACCCGGTTCATGGCTGAGAATAGGGTCAAGGGGCAGTGGTTCGATTGCCTGACGGTGTTGCGCGAGGTATCATCGGGCAGCCTGGAAACGCTTGGCACGACGCTGATCACCAAGAGCGTGCTGCCATGACGGCAATTGCCACCATTTCCAAAAAGCCGCTATAAGCCCCGTAGAGCGCCTTTCCCGCCCCAACCCAGGCAAGGGTAGCCGAGACCTCGTCACCATAGCTGTACAGAATGCACAGCGCACTCTGGGCGCATCGCAGAGTGCTAGTGGCGTTTCGTTTTGCGAGCTCGGCGTGTCTCGAACCAGAAAAATGCCACAATCGGCACTAGGCCGGCGATTACCATTGCGGCAATAACCAGTTCTGGTCGCAGCTCTGCCCGCGCAATCGCGATAAGGCAGATCTGGCAAATGGGCACCAGCTGAATCGCTATGCGATCTGCCCTTGAAAGTCGCCGATGTGCAGGCGGCGGCTTTTCCAGAATTCGTGCGGTAGCTCGAATTAGATCGGGTTCAGCCCCCTTGCGCCCAGCTTCTTCCGACAACGGTCATCCCTCCGCGAGCTGTGCATCAAAGCAACGAAACCTCGGCTCGGCGATGGCATAGCCCTTGCCATCAGTGAGGACATATTCCCACAGTCCGACTTTCAGGCGTGTGCCCACAGGGGCGTTAATCACTCCATCGTAGGCCATCGCGGCGAAGTCTGCTGCGTGTGCCTCAAGCCTGACAGCAATATCGGCGCCACGGCATCGAAGCTTCATGAACCAGGGCTTGTGCATTTCGGGTGGCTTTCCGATCCGGCTCCATCAGGATCGCGAAGGCTTTCACCTCAGAGCACAACACTTCCCCGCCGGTGGTTTCGGTCTGTGCTGCGGCCTCCGGGATTCGCGTCATGGCAAGCACCTCGCATCAAGCAGTAGACGGGTCGCCCCGATTGCGTAGCCCAGGGCGCCAATGGCAAGGCCGGCAAATGACAGCTGGATTGCGAGCATTCTGAGTTTGCGTGCTTGGCTGCGCCGGATCCTGCCCACTAGCTCAGTCATCGATGCAGCCCTATGCTCGATCTCGTCATTTGAAAGGCTGCTGGTTTCAATGAGTGCGAGCATGCGTGTGCGCAATCGGACGCCCTCCTCATAGCTGGCCTGAATCAAGTCCATCAGGTCCTGCTTTGCGGCTGAACTTGGATCGCCAGCCGCTCCGGCCTCCTTGCCGGCGTTACGATGGTCGTCCATCGCTCAGCCTTCCACAGCCAGCATGCCAGCGGTCGCGAGGAATGCGCAGAAGCTCGCACCGCTCTGCATCTTCAGCACTTCGACATTGTCCCTGGTGAAGGCGTCGAACTCCAACGCGAACTTGCCGGTGGCGCTGAGTTCGTTGATGGTCAGGGTGTAGCTGCCGCCCTTCTTTGCTTTGGTCGCAATGAACTGGCCCTGTATATCGAGGGCCAGGGCGATCTTGCCAGCATCGTTGTCGCGGCCAAGCTGCACCGCCATGGGGTGGCGATCGCGGTGCATTGCAAGCTTGGTGGCGAGGCCAGCGCCGATCTTGATGGTGATGTAGCGAGCGATCTTGCCGCCCCTGGTGCCAAGCTTGCGCGCCTGGACCAAGACACCATCGTTTGGCAGGGTGACCGTCGACTTGGCGGGGCCGACATAAGCTATCGTGTCAAAAGCCATTTTCGTCTCCTGTGGAAGTCCGACCAGGAGAGATGGCCCCATGCATCGCGCTTGCCTTTTCGCCTGATCCGGGCCAGACGATAGCTGCCTGCTCATTCTGGAGCCGGGTAAGCCAGCTTACCCCGATGGCCGCTGCAGACCCGGCCTAAGCCATGGTCCATGGATCAGGCAATTTCCTTCAGCAGCGGCGCGGGCACTATCCGCATCTTCAAGCCGGGCAGCTTCACGTCGGTCGACGGGAGCCGCCACAGCTTTTCGCGTGACGACCTGGTGCAGGCCGCTGCCGCCTATGACGCGGAAGGCGACCCCGCACCGCTGGTCATCGGCCACCCCAAAACCGATCATCCCGCCTATGGCTGGGCAACCGGCCTGCGCCTCGAAGGCGATCAGCTGATCGCAGAGGTCGACAAGGTCGCGCCCGAATTTGCAGAGGCCGTCAATGCAGGTCGGTACCGCAAGGTCAGCGCCTCATTTTACCCGCCCACGCACCACGGCAATCCCAAGCCCGGCAAGTGGTACCTGAAGCATATCGGCTTCCTCGGTGCCGCCGCGCCCGCCCTGAAGGGCCTCGGCACCGTCTCGCTCGCCGAGGGCGGCGCTGACGGCCTGGTCAGCTTTGCCCTGCACGAAACCCCCGAACCCGAACACAGCCAGGAGAAGTCCACCGTGACGACCAAAACCGACGACCAGACCGCCGATTTCGCCGAGCGCCAGCGCGCGCTGGACGAACGCGAGGCCGCCATCAAGGCGCGCGAAGAAGCTGCCGCCAAGGCCGCTGCAGATGCCCGTCATGCCGACCATGTCAGCTTTGCCGAAGACATGGTGTCCAAGGGCACGCTGGCCCCGGCAGGCAAGAGCCTGCTCGTCGGCGTGCTCGACCAGCTGGGCGAGAAGGTCGAGCCGGTGAGTTTCGGCGAGGCCGATGCGGACAAGATGCCGCCCGCCGCCGCGCTCAAGAAGCTGTTGGGCGGCGCAAAGCCGCTGGTCAGCTTTGCCGAGCTGGCCCCGAAGGGCGGTGACCCCAAGGCCAAGGTCGCCAGTTTCGCTGCGCCTCCGGGTTATTCGGTCGATCCTGGCCAGGCCGAGCTCTTCGCCCGCGCCAAGGCCATCCAGGCCGATAAGCCCGACATGGCCTGGATGGACGCTGTTCGCCAGGCCCAGGTCTGACCTTCGCGCGCTGATGCCGCCGCAGGGCTGCGCTGCCTGATCGGCGCGCAGCCCGCTTTCAACCCCATTTCAACCTGAAGGAAACCCCGATGCAGAGTACCCCGATCTTCTCCCCGACGGTCATCGCTGCCGCCGCGCTGGCCGCCAATCGCTTCGTCACCTTTGCCGGGGCCGTGTGCGGCGCAGGCGCAAAGGCGTTCGGCGTCGCGCAATATGCCGTCGCAGCTGGCGATGCGGTTGCCGTCAACGCGCTGGGCACCACCAAGGTGGAGGCCGGTGGCGCGATCGCAGTCGGTGGTCCGATCAAGTCCGATGCCAACGGCAAGGCCATCGCCCAGGGCGGCAGTGGCGAGATCCTGGGCTACGCGCTCGAGGCCGCGTCCGGCGACGGCAAGATCATCGAGATGTTTCTCACCCCGTAATTCGCGAACCCCAGCGGGCGGGCGCGCGCTGCCTGCCCGCTGACCCTTCACCACCGGCGCAAAACCACCATTTCGGAGACCCAGTCCATGCCCATCGGCCAACAGATGAACGCTGCCCAGGCGCGCGTTGTCGATCCCATCCTGACCAATCACGCTCGCGGCTACACCAATGCCGAGATGATCGGTCGCTTCCTTTTTCCCACCGTGACCATGCCGACGCGCGCGGCCAAGCGGATCGAATTCGACCGCTCCAGCTTCCGTCGCCGCCGCACCCGCCGCGCGCCAGGCGCGCCGATTGCTCGGCTCGAATTCGGGTACGAGGGTAAGCCCGTGAACCTTCACCAGGAAGCGCTGGCCAGCGTGATCCCGATCGAGCACCAGGAAGAGGCAAACGAAATTCCCGGCATCAACCTGCAGCAGACGGGCGTGGATACCGTCCTGGCGGTGATTTCGCTGGAGAAGGAAATCCAGCAGGCTCAGGTGGCGCGCAATGCCGCCAGCTATGCCTCGACCAACAAGATCGCGCTCAGCGGAACCAACAAGTGGTCGAGTCCGGACAGTGACCCGAAGACCCAGGTGTTCGACGGCAAGGAAGTGATCCGCAGCCGCATCGGTCGTCGCCCGAACACGCTGGTGTTGGGCGGCAAGGTGACCAGCTCGCTGCAGAAGCATCCCAAGCTGCTCGAGCATTTCAAGCACACCAACAGCTCCGCCATCACGATCCCGATGCTGCAGTCGTATTTTGACATCGAGAATGTCGTGTCTGGCGATGCGATCTACGACACCGACGATACCACCACCGTCGACGTCTGGGGCGGCGACGTCATCATGGCCTATGTCCCGCCCGAAGGCATGCGCGCCATGCCGCTGCCGAGCTACGGCTATACCTATCAGCTGGCCAATCACCCGCTGGTCGAAGCCGTCGAATGGGACAGCGATATCCGCAGCTGGAAGAACGCCGTGCTCGACGAGTTCTCGGCCGAGCTGGTCGGCGCCGATGCCGGCTACCTGTTCCAGGCCGCATTCTGATCCCGTTGTGCAGCCTGGCGTGAGGGGCGGGCTTCCCTGTTCACCCGCCCCTTACGTTTTCTCCCTTCCGATTTTCTGGAGAAAGTCATGCCCCTCTACACCGTTCTTACCCGCCTGCTCGGCCGCGAACCCAAGGGCGAAGATCTGCCTGGTTCTGTCATCGAGCTGGACGAAGACGATGCGATCGAGCTGGTCGCGCTCGGCGCGCTCGAGCCTGCGCCGGATGATGCCGTCGCCACCGATGGCTCCGATCCGATCGATGCTGCACTCGCCCAGCTCAGCGTGAAGCAGCTTAAGGCGCTCGCGGTTGCGGCTCAGCTCGATCTGGGCACTGCCACCAAGAAGCCGGACATCCAGCAGCTTCTGGCTAACAGCGTCGATCGCGACGATGCGGACCAGGTTGCCGCATTCATCGTCATGGCCGAAGCCGCGAAGGCCGCGTAATGCAGGAGCTGGCGATCCTGCTCGCAATTTGCGCATCAGTCGTTGCGTTCGCGGCGGCCGTGCCATTCTGTTGGCTCGTCGTGCTGGACAACCTGCAGGCGCAACAAGACACCCGGCGCGAAGAGCGGTTGATCGTCATCTGCGGCGGCGGCTGTTTGCTATCAGTCACCCTGTCCGTTCTGTCGGGCGTGTTTTGGGCGCTCGACATTTGGTGGGCGGCATGAGCGTCATCCGCCGCCTCAAGAGCCCGCAGGAGACGCTGGTCGAGGATCTGGGGCCTGCCCTCAGCGTGATCAGCGTCAACAGCGAAGCGCGCGGGCTGGTCAGCGGATCCGCGCCGCTCGACCTGGACGACGCGGTTACTGCTGGCCGCGCCAGCCTGTCGATCGGTGGTGGCAGCGACGGCGAGCTCTATCTCATCACCGCGCTGCTCGGCACCGTTGGCGGCGATCGCGACACCCAGATCGAGCTGGCCGTGCTGGACGGCAGTTGGACCATGCCGGGCGGCGGCGCGCCGATGCTGTCGATCGAAGCCTTTGTCGATCGGTTCGGACTGGAAGAGATCATCCTGCTCACCGATGCCGGCGACGGGCGCATCGATCGCAAGATGCTGATCGGCGCACTGGCCGATGCCCAAGCGCAGGCCGAGGCGTATCTGGCCGATCGATATACGCTGCCGCTGCCCAGCGTGCCGCAGCTGGTCGAGATGGCGATCGCCGACATTGCGCATGCCCGGCTGTATCGCCGCGAGCTGCCGAAGAATGTCGAGGACGCGCAGAAGATCGCGATGCGCAACCTGGAGGCGATCGGCAACGGCAAGATCAAGCTGGGCATTGCCATGGCCCCGTCGACCAGTTCGGACCCCGTGCTGATCGCGCCGGGTCGCCCTGTCTATCCCGACCGGCTCAAGGGCTATGTGCGATGAGCGGTGTCAGCATCGACCTGTTCGATCAGCTCACGCCGGCGCTGCAGCGGGCGATCGATGCCGTCGGCGACCTGAGTGCGCCGATGAACAAGATCTCGGGGGAATGGTATGTCGCCACGCTGGACAGATTTCGGCAGCAAGTTGATCCGCTAGGCGTGCCTTGGAAGCCGCGCAGCGATGGCACCACCGGTTCACTGTTGTTCAAATCAGGTGACATGGTTGATGCCATACGGCCTGACCATGGCGAGACCTTTGCAGAGGTTGGCGTTGAGGCAACCGGTGGACCAGAAGAATATGCCCGGATCCACAATGAGGGCGGCGTAGTCAGGCCGAAAACGGGCAAGGCGTTGCGGACCCCATTTGGCGCGTTCGCCCAGATCGTGATCCCCAAGCGCCAATTCATCGGTGCATCAGAGAGCGACAAGGCCAATGCGGTCGAGATCCTGACCGATCATCTGAAAGCCGCCTTCAACGGCGATGCAGGGGGTGAGCCATGATCGCGCTGCAGCCCATTGTCGACCAGCTCAAGCCGCTGCGCGTGGCCAAGCACGTCGACGGCGCGATCGAGTTCGCCTCGCTGCGCAGCGCGCCGACGGTGCTGCCCGCCTGGTATGTGATCCCGACCCGCGAAACGGCCAGCCAGAACGAGAGGACCAGCACGATCCACCAGCGGGTCGATGTCCGCTTTCAGGTTGTGGTCGTTCTGTCAGCCCAGGCGCGCAACCAGGACAAGGTCCGCGAAGATCTGAAGGCGCATGCCGATGCAATCACCGGCGCGCTGCTGGGCTGGAAGCATCCCGAGGCCAATGGCGAGTGCCATTATGATGGCGGCGCGCTGCTGCTTTCCGACGGCCAGGTCATCGCCTGGGCTGTCCAGTTTCGAACATCTCGCACCGAAAGGAAGATCTGATGAAAGCCCCTCGAAAGGCTGTTGTCGATGACAGCACCAATGCCGCCGCCGAAAATCCCGCTCCGCAGGAGGCCCCCGCCGCGCAGGGAGGTGAGGAAGCCGAAGGCAATGCCGCGCCTGAGCCAGTGAGCGGGCTCACCCCCACGAGCAACCCGGTTCGCAATGCATATGGCCTGGAACTGGACCGGTTCGGTCTGCCTGTCAACGGTCCGGCGCGTGCAGCGGTTCTGGCGCAGATGCAAGTGCCCGACCCCGCGCTGGAGCCGGGCGAGTGGGATTTTCGCGACGGCGAGCGTGCCGCCGAGGTGATGGAGAAGATTTATGGTTGATGTCCGCCGCGTCGTCGCAGCCAAGCCCGAAGCCGTTTACGGCACCGACATCGTTCCGACCCTGGCCGACGATGCGATCATGACCCGCAACTATTCGATCGTGCCGCTCGAGGTCGACCAGCTGCAGCGCAACCTGGACAACCGGGCCTATGGTGCGACCAAGGGCAAGCCGACGAACAAGCGCATGCGCTCGTCCTATGAGGTCGAGCTGGCAGGCAGCGGCACGGCGGGCACCGCGCCGCCCTGGATGAAGCTGCTCGCGGCGTGCGGCATGGCAGCCCCGGTGCTGGTCGCCACCACGTCTGCCACCCAGAAGTTCGCGGCAGCGGGCGCAGTGCCTGGATCGCTCAGCGAGTATAGCTGGGTCGAGAACCAGCAGCGCAAGATGATCGGCGCACGCGGAACCTATTCACTGGATTTCACGGCAGGCCAGGTTCCCTTTGCGAACCTGCAGTTCACCGGTCTGGTTCCTGCAGCCAGCGCCCGCGTCGTATCCGCTCCGACGGGTGCAGACTTTACCGACTGGCAGGAGCCGCTCGAGGTCAACAACGCCAACACGATCCTGCTGCTGGACGGTTTTGCTGCCGTCACGCGATCGCTCACGATCGATGCCGGCGTCTCGGTGAACCTGCGCAACCTGATCGGTGCGCGCTATGTTCGGCGCGGCAACCACAGTGCCAGTGGCAGGCTGATGATCGAGGCTCCGTCCTCGGCGACCAAGGATTATCTTGCCTCGCTCGATGACGGCGCGCTCATTCCGATCACGCTGACCCATGGGACCGCCGCCGGCAACATCCTCGAGCTCAGCGCTACCAAGGTTCAGGTCACCAACATCACCGAGTCTGCCGAGGACGACATCCTGATGTTCAACATGGATCTGCTGTTCACCACGGACGGCGGAGCCGACGACCTGGTCATCACCGCGAAATAACCCCCGAGCCCAAGGCGACCAGCCTGATCGGGTCGCACGGGGGTGAGTGGCTCGCTGCTCACCCCCAAACCCCACAGCGAAGCAACAGGAGAAACACGATGTTCAAGCTAGTCAAGGAACGCCTGGTCTGGTGGCCGGTGACGGTCGCCATTCCCGCCGATGACGGCGATGTCGAAGAGCAGAGCTTCAGCCTCAAGTTCCGCGTCCGCGACGTCGACGGCAACCGGGAGCTGCTGGCCAGCGCTCCCGCGATGACGGCGAGCGATGCTGGCGAAAAACCGCTGTCGGAAACTTATGCAGAATTCGTCGAGCAGCTCGCCACAGACTGGAAGGATGTCGAGGCCGAGAAAGACGGTGACAAGCTGGCATTCAACCGGAGCAACCTCGTCCAGGTGATGAAAGTGCCCGGCGCATTCATGGCCGTGCTGGAAGCCTATCGCAGCTGCTCGTTGGGCGAAAAGGCGACGCGCGCGGGAAACTGAAGGCGCTGGCGGCGCGCTGGGCGGGCGGTCGCGGTGGCGCTGTGATGGCCGATGATGCGGCGACCGCCAATGCCAAGCTGCCCGCCTGGATGAAGCGCAAGGAAGAGAAGGATGAAATTCAGCTGCTGCCAGACGAAGCCGAAACGGCGCAGCTCTTCCTCGCGCTCGGCACGCAATGGCGGCGGCATGCGATGACCGGCATGTGCCTGGGCCTTGATTATGGCGTGATCCCGCCGACCGCGCAGATGCTGGGCATTGCGCTCGATCCTGCGCGGTTCCTGGACCTGCGCATGATGGAACAGGCCGCGCTCGACCAGATCGCCCGGAAGGCTGCACGATGACTCTCGTAGTTCGCGCCAGGATCGAGGTCGACAAGGGCAGCGCCCAGGCGGATCTGCGCCAGGCCTCGGAAGCCGTCAAACAGGTCGGCGATGCCAACCGCGAAGCTGCCACCGGCGCGGCGGCGCTGACATCTGCCACCAACACTATGTCCAGCGCCCAGCGAGAGGCTGCTCAGGCCGTGCGCGGCGAAGCTGCGGCGCAGGATGAGGCCACCCGCGCCAAGATCGCCAATACCGCTGCCGCTGGCCGACAGCGCGCCGCCTATCAGCAGCTGGGCTTTCAGGTGCAGGACGTGTTCCAGCAGTTTGCTCTGGGCATCAATCCGCTGGTGATCCTGGCGCAGCAGGGCGGCCAGGTGACCAGCGCGCTCGCCCTCATGGGCGACACCCAGCAGGGCACGCAGAGCAGGTTCACGCGGTTCATGACGTTCCTGTCCGGCCCCTATGGTGCGGCGATCCTCGGCGCGGTCACGATCATTGGATTGGTAACCTCCAGCCTGTCGGACAATGCTGAGGCGCAGGATCGCGCAACTGCGGGAGCGGATGGATTGGCCGAGGCGCAATCCGTGCTCGGCAAGATGTTTGATCTGACCAGCGGCAAGCTAGAACGGCAAAACGAGTTGCTGCTTCTCAATGCACGCCTCACGGCGATCAACCTGCGCGCCGAAGCAATGCAGCAGCGGACGAGCGCGCAGGACACGTTTGGGAATGCCGGGGATCAAACGATCCTGGGTGTTCTTCGCCGTGGAGGTTTGAGCATCGCCGCTGCTGGCGGGTTCGTTTCCGAACGGGATGCTGCCTATAATCAAACAGGCGCACGCCTCACGCGGGACTTTGAGCGTGCCAGAGACCTGTCCGACCCAGAGGCTCGCCGCAAGGCTCTGGACCGCGTTCTGAAAAGCAGTGAGGGAGCTGATTTCACAGGCCTTGAGATCACGGCCAACCAGTTCCGCCAAGCGGTGATCGACAGTTTGTCTGCCGATGCCAAGGAGGCCTTGGCTGCCGAGCTGGATAAGTCGCTCAACACTGGTGATCTCTCACCCGTATTTCGCCGTGATGGCTCCGGGGGTCGAAAGCCACCGAAGGACACCTCTGCCGACAAGGCCGCGCGCGAGGCGCAGCGCTTGCTCGATTTCACGGACGCCGCCGAGGAACGCGTCCAGCGGATCAACGAGCAGTTCAACGAACAGCCGCGTCTGCTCGACCAGGCGGCAAAGGCGAGCCGTGAGCTGGACGACATCCAGAAGGATGTCGAAAAGCGGCTGCAGGATCAGCCCGACAAGGTCAAGGAGCTGACCGCCGCGATCAAGGATGCACGCGGCGCGGTCGAGGATGCGCTGCTGCGCCCGTTCCGCGAGATGGAAGAGGCTGGCGATCGCCAGCTCGAGCAGATGATGCTGGTCCTGCAGGGCCGCGAGGCCGAGGCGGAGGCGCTGCAGCGGATCGAGCAGTATCAGGCGCGCAATGGCGATCTAGCCGAAGAACAGCGCCTGGCCGTGCTGGCCCAGGTCGAGGCCGAGCGCGAACTGGGAAGGATGATCGAAGCTCGCGGCCGCCAGCTTTCGATCTACAACGCGTCGATCGATGACACTCGCGCCGCGTTGGAGGATTTGCTGTCAGGTGGCAGCGCCAGGGACTTCCTGAAGTCCATGGAGCAAAACTTCAGGCAGTTGCAGGGTCGGTTGCTGACTGAGCAGCTGTTCGGGGATGCCTTGCGCAAGCTCGAGGATCTGGCGTCCGGACGTGACAGCCTGAAAACGCAGACTGACAAGCTGGTCGAGGACCTGGGAAAGCCTGGGCCAAAAGCATCCGAACTTGCCGATGCGATGGACGCGGCAGCGGAGCGGATCAACCAGGCGGCTCAACGGATCGCCAACCCCGGCTTGGTGACAAACGTCCCCAACGCAGTACCTTCCTCGGGCGGCGAGCTGGGCCAGGTACTGCCTGACGGAACAATCGGCGTCATGGGCCGCAAGGAGGGCAAAGGGCCGGTCGAAGTCAGCCTGGATCTCAAGACGTTCCGCTTCATCAAGGAAACCGGCACCGAAATCGGCAAATCATGGCTCAAGCCACTGGAAGGCCTGATCGGCACCAAGCTGGTCAACGGCATTGCCGGTGTATTTGGCGGCGCAGTAGCCGGTCGTGCACAGGGCGGCGATATCGGTGCAATTCTCGGTGGCCTGAAGTCGATCGAAGGTCTGCCCGATAACCTCAAGAAGGTGCTGGGCGGCGCAGATGGTGCTGGAGGGATGTTCGGCGGTGCCGTTGCAGGTTTCCGGACATCACAAATCATGGATGCGCTGGGCATCGGCAATTCAAAGTCCGGCGCTGCCATCGGCGGGGCGATCGGGTCGGCCATCCCCATACCTGGGGCTGACATTATCGGCTCGATCGCGGGTGGCCTGATCGGCCAGGCGCTGAAGCCGACCAAGCGCGGATCCGCGACCATCACCAGCGTTGACGGCGACGCGACTTCGCGCGGAAACGACCAGCAACGCATCCAGGCATCGCTCGGCCTGGCAGGCAGCGTACAGCAGCGCCTGCGCCAGATCGCTGAGGAGTTCGACGCCGAGATCGGCAGCTTTGCTGTTTCAATCGGCCAGCGGGGCAAGAATTTCCGGGTCGACACCACCGGTTCGGGTAAGACCAAGACGAAGCGCGGCGCGGTCGATTTTGGCCAGGACGAGGAAGCGGCGGTTGCGTTCGCACTGCGCGATGCGATCAGCGACGGAGCGATCAAGGGCCTGTCAGCGGCTATCCAGAAGGCGCTCAACTCCAACCCGGACGTCGACAAGGCGATAAAGGAAGCGCTGAAGGTCCGCGACGTCGAAGAGCTGCTCGACGGCATCGGCGGGAAGATCCGGAAGGAAGTGCGCGACTTCGATCGCCAGGCCGACGAGCGCCTGCGCATCGCGCGCGACTACGGCTTCGACATTCTCGAGATCGAGCGGATCAACGCCGAGGAACGGTCCAAGCTGATCGAGAGCATCCTGGAGGATCGCGTCGGCGCATTGCAGGATCTGCTCAACGACCTGGTGTTCGGCGATCTGGCCGAGGGCACCTTGTCCGAGCGTCGCCAGCGCCTACTCGAGGAGATCAGCAAGGCCGAGGCCGATGCCGCCAAGGGCATCGATGGTGCTGCCGATCGCCTGGCCGACCTGAACCGCCGCCTGATCCAGCTGTCGCGCGATGCCTATGGCACTGCAGGCAGCGAATATGCATCCGATCGCGCCCAGGCGATCGCCAGCGCCGAGCGCATCATCCAGCTGGAGAATGACCGGATCCGCGGCACCCAGGAGGCCGCTGCCGAAACCAACCGGCAGCTCGCGACGGCGAACCAGCTCAGCAACGAGCAGAACGACATCCTCGCCGAGATCAATGCCGGCATCCGCAACCTCATCACGCTAGACGGTCTCAATATCGCAGGCGGCGGCGGGGGCAATACGGGGATCGACCTTGGGCCGCTCGCGCGATCGGTGAACCTGAAATGAGCCGGGTCCATTGGGTCGAGCTTCGTCCGCGCGACCCGTCCTCGGCGGGTCTGGCGACGTTGCGCTTTGCTGGTGGTGCGCGCGAGCGCAGCTATTATCGCGAGGACAACGGCCAGCACTACAAGGCCGGGCTGGTAGCACCGCCGCGCTTTGCCGCGCGCATCGGCTTTGGTCGCGACGGCTTTACAGGGCAGACCATCCCTCAGGCCAGCCGCATCCAGATCGCCCCTGCAGAGGCAGAGCTGTTCGACAGCCTAGCGGGCTATTTCTGGAAGGATGCGGAGATCACGATCGATGCTGGCCCTGAGAGCGCCAGAAGCTTCTCTCGCCTGTTCACGGGCACGGTGGTCAGCGATGCGATCGCCGATGGCGTGTTCACCTTCACGATCGCCGATCTTTCCACCCGTTTGGACAAGCCGGTGTGCACCGCGCGCTTTGCGGGCAATGGTGGCATAGAGGGTGGCGCGGAAGCCGAGGGGCGGACGAAGCGGCGCAGCTGGGGCTATGTGTTCAATGTCGAGGGTCGCCTGCTCGACCCGGCGAACAGCATCTACGAGTTCGGCGACCCGGCTTTTCCGCTGACCGGCTTCCTTGTGCTGCGCGACAAGGGCCGCGCGGGGCCGTTTACCGTGTTGGGCTGGCAGGGCAGCATCGCTGCGACATATGCGGCGCTGCAGGCCAGCACGCCCGCCCAGGGCGGCGGTGTCGTCGCGCCTTCGATCGCCTGCGCCAAATGGTGGACCGAACCCAGCGGGCCTTTGACTGCCGATTTTATCGGCACGCCCGGCACCGGCAATTCCATGGCCGTCGCCTCGTTGATCGACGCCATCTCCGCACGCTTCGAAGGCCCTGCCGTTGCCGATCGCCTGGCTGCTAACGTCTTGCGCCCTGCAGCTGCGGGGATCCATGTCACCGACGAAAACACCACCGGTGCACAGCTGATCGATCGGCTTACGCTCGGATCTTCATTGGTCTGGGTCGCAGCGCCCGAAGGCATCATCCGGCTTCTGCCGTGGAGCTTCGACCATGTCGATGCAGAGCCGTTGCAAGGGCAGTTCATCGCCCGTGAACGGGCATGGTCGCCGCACTATCGCCGCCGCGTCGGCTTCCAGGCGAACAACCGTCGGCACAGCGAAAGCGAGATTGCTGAGAGCATCCGCCTTGACGACGGCGTCCTGTTCGACTCGATCAGGCCCTATGAGCCGAATGCCACTGCAGGCGCGGTCATCCCCGACCCGAGCAGCTATGATCCGGACGACACCTATCCGGGATATATTCGCGACAGCGATGGCAATATCCGGCCGCCGGGCCAGCTGCTCAACACGGCGCTTGGGCTGAGCCGTGCCGGCGAGCTGACAGTCGAGCTGATGCCGGAAGCAGAGCCAGTCGTCCTGGGCAAGGTGACGACAGACGGCCTGGGCGCTGCGCGCGACACTGCGCTTCGCAAGGCCGAACGCGACCTGGTCGCGATCGCCAAGGCCGCGCAAGAGGCAATGCTGAGCGCATCGCGCTTCCAGGAAGTGCTGCGCGATGCCGGCATCTATGTTGATCCGGTAACGGGCAAGATCAGGTTGCACGCGATCGAGGAGGCGCGCCAGCGCATCTCTCAGGCCGAGGTGACGCTCAACAGCGCGCTGGCCAGCATCAACCTGAAAGCCAGTGTCACCTTCGTCGAGTTCTTCGTCCAGGAGCAGGTTGCGCTGGCGGTCATCGCGCCCGAGCAGGTTGCCGACCTCGAGTTCCTGTTCTTCCGGCAGAACACCGCAGAGCAGGCGATCGAAGCGATCCAGGCGCAGATCATCACCAAGGCATCTGCCATCGAGCTTTCCCAGCTGGGCGGCAGGGTGACGACGGCCGAGAACAAGGTCAGCGCGCTTGAGGGGCAGATTACGCAGAAGGTCGATAACACGACCTTCGGCGCGCTGGACGATCGCGTCTCCACCGCCGAGCAGAAGATCGAGGCCATTCCATCGGCATCCGTGATCCGCCAGTCGGTATCGGCCTCCCGCCTGGTCGACCTGGAGCTGCGGGCCAATGCGCGCCGCGACCTGAAGGCGCTCCTGACGGGCGATGCACAGAAACGCGAGCTGATCGCCGCGATTGCCGACGCGCGCAACGAGATGGGCGCGCGGATAAACGACAACGGCTCGGCGATGGCTTTCCTGTCCCAGCAGCTCGGCGTCCGCATCGGCCAGGCCGAGGGCCGGTTTCTCAGCGAGACACAGTCGCTGGCCGATGACCTGCGCGTCGTCACCCAGCAGCTGACCACGCTCAATTCGACCTTTACCGGTCAGCTCGGAACGTTGAGCGGCCTGATCGAGGATCTCGACCAAGCCGTAGCCAACGACCGTCAGGCAACCGCGCAGCGCTTCGAAACTGTCGAATCGACGCTCGGTGGCCAGGGCGAGGATCTGGAAGAGCTCGGCGCGCGGGTCGAAGAGGTCGAGCAGGCGAGCGTGGAGCGCGACGGGGCTTTGCTGGCCGGGTTCAGCCGCCAGGCCACGGTCCAGCGAGGCGGCGACCGCAATGCAGACGCGTTCATCCGCGATGTTTTGAAGGGCGTGCTTTCCAACGACCAGCGCGCGCGTGATTTCAACCAGCAGATCGGCTTCGTGCGCGACGAGGCATTTGCCACTCTGGGAGAAAAGGAACGCAGCCTGGTGCAGCGCATCGTGGCGCTGGGGCTGCAGCTGGGCGGCCTGGTCGCCGATATCCGCGAACTCGACCGGATCGTTTCGGACAATAACGGCACCTTGGTGCAGAGCATCAATACGCTCTCGCTGAACGTGACCCAGACGATCAACACGACGCGCCAGAACCTTGAGACGCTTGTTTCGAACACGCGCGGCGACCTGGAGGCGGTCGACTCCAACACCATCGGGCGAGTCGACGGCCTTGAGGGCGATATCGATACAGCTGTCGACCTGATCGGCGATGTTTCCGACGGGCTCGCGGCCGAGGTCGTCGCCCGCCCGATCGCGATCAGCGCAGCGATCAACGATCTCCGCCAGATCCTTCAGGAAGCCGATCGGCTGATCGTGGAGGCGGTGACCACGCTGACCGGGCGCGTCGGCGACAACGAAACGACGATCCTTGAATATGCTCAGATCGTCGACGGCATTCTGGGTAAATGGGGTGTCGAGGTCGACAATAACGGTCTGGTTGGGGGACTGGTACTGCTCAGCACCCTGGAGCGCCTCGACCTGGATTTCAACGTCACCAAGGTGACGATGCGCGATCCTGTGAGCGGGTTCATCTACTTCGAGGCGACCGAGGACGGCGTCGTGATGCGCAACGTCGAGGTCGACAAGATCAAGGCTGGCGTCGTCGATGCCAGCAAATTCACAGGCTCTGCCATGGGCGAGGCAGCGCACGCCTATAATGATGGCGCCATCAATACCAACGGCACGAACTGGGTCGAGGTGCTGTCCGTCGGACTGACATCGGTTCATGGCCGCCCGATAAAGCTGATGTTCTCTGCGCTGATGAAGGACATCGTCGACCAGAACACCAAGATCAACATTCGGATCGTGCGGGACGACGGAACCGTCCTCTATGGCGGCACAGGCGGTGCGGAGCTGCACATCCAGGATGAGGGCACGCCGGTTTGCGTCCCGATCATCGACAGCGTCGATGCCGGTCGAGCCACGACCTGGTCGTTCCAGTTCAAGAAATCCACCGAGCCCAACGTGACGGTCAGCGCCGCCTTCCGCTTCGCCCAGGCGGAGGAACTCAGCCGCGTCAATCTGCAATCATCGAGCATCGTCGTGGGAGACGGTGGCGGTCCTGGCAGTGGCGATCCTGGCGGTGGCTTCAACCCCAATCCGCCTGGCGGCGGCAACCCCTTACCATGAGGAGAACATCATGAGCACCTGGTACAAGACGGGCACCGTTGCCTATACCAACGGCCAAACGATCGTGACCGGCAGCGGTGCTGGCCTCAACTGGATCGAGGCGGGCATTCAGCCTGGCGACGCGTTGCGCCTCCCGAGCAGGGAGTTCGTCGAGATCACCGCTATCCTGTCCGCCAACCAGCTCGAGATAGCCGAACCCTATCTTGCGGCGACATCTGCCGGGCATGCCTATACGATCAAGCCCACGACAGCGCGGGATGTCGAGCTGCTCACGTCGATCCAGGCGTTCCGCGGATCGTTCGAGAGCGTCCGCGATAATATCGGTTCGGGTCGCTTTCCTGTCGGCACTCTGACGACGCCTGCGGGCCGCTTCATCGGTGACGAGGACACTGGCTTCGACAGGATATACGCCAATGCCTTTGGCATCGTGGCCGGCGGTGCTCTGCGTGTCCTGTGGGACGGGGGAAACAACACAATTTTCGGGGGAGGCACGGCACCCGTCTATAATGCACCCAACCGCACGACGATGCAGATCAATGGCGTTGAAGGGGCGCTTCTGGCGTTCCTCACTGGCGACACCAAGCGAGGCTATATCTTCGCGACCAATGAAGAGGTCGCCATGGAGATCGAGCCCAGCTGCACGCTGAAGCTGAACACCTTCGGCAACAAGTCGATCACGATCTCGACGACGAACACGCCGCGCTGGGTGTTTGAGGGCGGCGGCACCTATCGCCCGGCCTCGGACAACACCTTGCCGATCGGCGCGGCGGGCAACCGCGTATCGGGAATTTTCCTCGGCACCAGCCCGACCGTCACCTCCGACGAGCGCGATAAGGCATGGCGCAGCGAGCTGAGCGAGGAAGAGCTGGCCGTTGCGCGTGAGATCGCCGATGAGTTCGGGATCTTCCAGTACCATGACGCGATCGCTGTCAAGGGCACCGAAGGCGCGCGCCTGCACTACGGCCCGCGCGCCCAGCGCGTCTTCGAGCTGTTCGACAAGCATGGTCTGGACTGGCGTCGCTACGCCTGGTGCTGCCATGACGAATGGTCGCGCCTGGTCGAGGACGAGACCGCGCCCGTCGAGACCATCCAGACCCAGCCGGTTTACAGGCCGACGGGCGAAATTGACCCGGAGACCGGTGAGCCGCTGCATAGGGTGGTCTTTGAGCCGGTGCCGGTGACCCAGCAGCAAAAGACCGGCCGCACGATCACAATTCGTGAGCAGGGCGATCGCTATGGCATCCGCTATGAGCAGATGACGCTGTGGGTCATTGCTGCCCTGCGCGCCGACAGCAGGGCTGACCGTGCGCAGATCGAGACCATGAAGGGTGAGATTGCCGAGCTGAAGGGCCAACTGGCTATGTTGTCAGCGTTCGAGGATCGCATCGCCGCACTGGAGCTTCGCGGATGAGCCTCGTCCCCAGCACCGTCCAGGAATGGCTGACCGGTCGGGCGATCTTTGCCCAAGCCGAAGATGCTGCCCTGCGCGCAAGCTGGGGCGACGTGGCGGTCGAAAGCGAGATTGTGTCACCGATTGCCGCAGCGGGTGACGCATCGACGGAGGCGGCTCGCCAGCTTTCGTTTCTGGGTCAGCCGCTGGCCGAGGAGGTCATTGAAATTCCCGGCGATCACATTGGTCTTTTGGGCACCGTGCAACGCATCGTCTGCGATCGGGCGGGCTACGCCCTGGGTCCCGCCGTCTTGGTGATCGGTGCAGAAGAGCAGGACGCCGGCGTGACCAGGTTGACGGTTCTGCGGCCAATGGGAGTGACAGCATGACCACCGGAATCGGCATCGTTCGCCCGCTGCCAGTCGCGGCGATCATCGTCAGCAATGGCACCGGCGCAGCCAACCTGCTCACGTCCTCGACGCGCGAGGTCTGGAGAGCGGCTGCAGTCGGCGCTTCGTTCATCGACCTCGACTTCGGAGCGGTCGTTCCGCTCGATACGATTTTCCTCGGCTTCACCAACGCGACCGAGACTGCGACGCTGAGCGTTTCCATCGGCGGCTCATGGAGCGGAATGACCACGATAGCGCCGCCGCGCGCCTTTCGGGTCCCACACACCATTGGCGCGCGTCACCATGGTTGTGTCAGGCTCGCCCAGCCGGTTTCGACCAGGTATCTGCGCCTCACCGTGAACCAGGTCGGTGGCGCTGAGCCGATGCAGATCGGCATCGCGCTTGCTGGCCTCATGATCGAGCGACCCTATGAATACCGGGCAGGCCGGGTGGCGATCGACCTCTCGAAGAAAACCGAGCTGTCCGATGGAGGCTATGGCATCAACCCGGCTGCCATCGTTGCATCGTACCGGTTCACTCTTTCGGGCTTGAGCGACGAGCAGGTCGAAGAGCTCTGGTCCATCGTCATGACGCTGGGTGAAAGCGCGCCGTTGCTGATCGTAGAAGGGCACGATACGCTCCGCTTCTCTCACCTCCATTATGGCCTGTTCCAGCGCTTGGAGCCGTACGAGCGGGATGAGCCAGAGGATAGCCGCTGGGGCCTGAGCATTCGGGATTGGGGGTAAGGTGGCTAACCCGGAAGCTACAGCATCCAGACGTGTAGGCTCGTCGCATGCTTGACCGTATCCTCTCCTTCGTCCGCGACCATCTCGTCGATGATGCACGCGACTGGTGGCGCTGGTGGTCTGTCCGCCTGCTCGCCTTGGCGCTGGCGCTTCAGACCCTCCAGCTGACCTCGCCCGAAGCGCTGGTGGCCTTCTGGCAATCGGTGCCGCCGAGCCTTCGAAGCATGCTGCCGCCTTGGCTCAACGACCTCATCACGGTGCTGCTGATGTTCGCCGCACTCGTTGCGCGCTACTGGAAGCAGCCTGCGCCGCCCAGGTCGCCCGAAGCATGAGCCGTCAACCGATCTTTGCAGCCATCCGCGCTGCGCGCGCCGGAGCGTCGTTCAATCAGGCAGAGGTGGAGCGTATCGACACGCTGCTTGACAGCCTCGGCGTGGCAAGGATCGAAGCCGAGAAGATCGGCCTGACATCTGCCGATTTCGCCAGCGCGGCGGCGACGCTGAAGTGCACGGTGGCGCAGATCCGCGCAGTTTGGGAAGTCGAGAGCGGTGGTGGCTGGTTTCGCGATGTCCGAGCCGACATCCTCGCCGCCGATGGTCCCGGTGGTTTTATCGACGGACCTGATCTGCCCAAGATCCTGTTCGAGGCGCATGTCTTCGATCGTGAGACCGGTGGTCGCTTCAGAGCCTCGCATCCCAATCTGTCATCGGCGAAGTGGAACCGGGCGCTCTATGTCGGCGGCCAGGTAGAATGGCTGCGCCTGCACCGGGCGATGCAGCTCGATCGCCGCGCGGCTTTGCGCTCGGCTTCGGTGGGCGGCGCGCAGATCATGGGCTTCAATCACGAGCTTGCCGGCTATACCACCGTCGAGGCGTTCTGGGACGCGATGAAGGTGTCCGAGGCGGAGCATCTGAAGGCCTTTGCAACCTTCATTCAACGCTCTTCCCTGGCCGATGAATTGCGCCTGATCAGCAACCGGTCTGCGGACTGTGTACCGTTCGCGAAAGGCTATAACGGCCCCGGCTTCCAGAAGAACCAGTACCATATCAAGATCGCTTCGGCGCATCAGCGTTGGAGCGCGAAGTGACCAGTTTAGAGTTGGGTGGGCGGGTCGGTAGCTTATCCAATAATGTGACGTTTATGATCCCGCGCTCCTTCGGGTAATCGTATCCCTGGAGTGCCTTGATGATGATCCAGGACACCGACAGCCCTTCCGCTTGCGGGCTGAGTTGCTCGATCCGATCTGGGTCATAGGTGATGATGGCGAATCGTCGGCGCGGCATGCGCTCTGTTCGCATTTTGTTCCGTATGGCGTCAACGCACCAATGGGTCAGATTTGGCCAAAATTCGCCGGGGTATTTTTGGCCAGCATTTTTGGCCAGCTACAGCCATGTCGGCAAATTTTACACCCGGTCGCCGCTGCAACAGCTCGTTAACCATTCAGGCTTATGCAAAAGCTTGGTTTTCACGGTGTGGCATGCTGCGTGCTACGTTACGCGCACAGTCATCTTCACTTCCGGCAGGGTGGTTCGCTTCACAGGTCTCGCGAGCCCCCTGCCGTCCCCCTTCCATCATCAACCCGCCAGCGAACGCAGCACCTGCATGGTGTGGGCATCGGCGGGGAAGAAGGTCTCGAGCGCGAGTTCGGACAGGGTGATGTCGCGCGGGGTGCCGAAGATCGTCACCGTGCTCATGAACGACAGTCTGCCCGCCACGGTATCGATGATCATCGGCAGTGCGATGGGCGCGCGCCCGGCCGGGGCGTTGTCATTGGCCGAACCCGGATAGGCGGCCAGCTCGTCGCGCAGCTCGGCCAGCCCCGAATCGGCGGTCAGCTCGATATCGCGATCGAGCCGGTGCAGGATATAGCTGCGCCATTGCTCGTAATTGACGATCTGCGGCGCGAGGCCATCGGGGTGCAGCGCGAGGCGCAACACGTTGACCGGAGGTTCGAGCAGGTACGGCGCGATCTGTTCGGTCAGCACGGCGAGCGCACCATTGGCCGCGACCATGTTCCAGTGCCGGTCGACCGCCAGCGCCGGAAAGGGCTCGTGCGCCTTCAGCAGATGCTCGACTGCCGCCAGCGCCTCGGCCATTTCGGGCGCCGTAAGCCCCGTCTCCTCGAACTCGGGCGCCAGGCCCGCGGCAAGCAGGATCTGGTTGCGCGCGCGCAGCGGGATGTCGAGATAGTCGGCCAGCCGAATGATCAGGTCGCGGCTCGGCTGAGCGCGCCCGGTTTCGACGAAGCTCAGATGCCGGGTCGACATCTCGACCTCGAGCGCCAGCTGGAGCTGGCTGAGGCGGCGGCGTTCGCGCCACTGGCGCAATTGCGCTCCGGCGGGCTCCTGGGTTCGGGTCTCGTGCTTCATGCGGACGAAACTAGCCGAGCGCGAGAACCGCCGCCATTACCTCGAAGGTCATCGGATCACCCCGCCAGCCCGACCACGGCAAAGGCTAGAAATGCGAGCAGCCCGGCATTGCGGTTGCTGCGGAACTTGGCGAGCGGGTCCTGAGGGTCCGCAGGCTTCAGCGTCAGAATCTGCCAGGCAAGATGCACCGTCACCGGCAGCAAGGCGAGGAGCGCGACCCAATCGGGCCGCACCAGCCAGATCGCGCCGCCCCATCCGGCAATCGCGAGCGCATAGCACAGCGCGACGCCGGGGCGCACCGCGCTGCCCATTGCCCGCGCGCTGGACTTGATGCCGACCAGCGCATCGTCCTCGACATCCTGCAGCGCATAGATGGTGTCATAGCCGATCACCCAGGTGATGCAGCCGCCATAGAGCAGCAGCCCGGCGAGCGAAACCGAACCGGTCACAGCCGCCCAGGCGACCAGCGCGCCCCAGCTGAACACGAGCCCCAGCCAGACCTGCGGCCACCAGGTGATTCGCTTCATGAACGGATAGGCGGCGACCAGCGCGAGCGAGGCGATCGCGATCAGAGCAGCGGCGAGGTTCAATTGCACGAGCACGACCAGCCCGATCAGGCACAGGCCGATCAGCCAGGCCCAGGCGGCCTTCAGGCTCACCGCCCCGCTTGCCAGCGGACGTCCGCGGGTACGGGCGACCCGGGCATCGAGATCGCGGTCGACGATATCGTTATAGACGCAGCCCGCGCCGCGCATCGCGATCGCGCCGAGCAGCATCCACGCCAGCAGCGGCCAGTGCGCACGAAGACCGCCCGCCAATGCAAGCGCATAGGCGCAGGGCCAGTAGAGCAGCCACCAGCCGATCGGCCGATCGAAGCGCGCCAGCAGCGCATAGGGCCGCGCTGCGGCGGGCAGCATCGAAAGCAGGCCGCGGGTTTCGGTGTCGGGGAGAGGCGTGGTGGTCATGGAGCCAGGCTTAGCGGGGATTCATCGCGCAAGGAACCTGCCCCAATTCCCCCGCCCCATTTTCATCGTCACCCCCGCGCAGGCGGAGGTCCCGCTATGGCGCAACGCTCTGATCAAAGCGGGATTCCCGCGTTCGCGGGAATGACGGGCAAGATGGATGGCGACTACAGCCGCGTCCTCAGCGACCACAGTTCCGGAAAGGCGCGCTTGGGCAGCGTTGTGTGCAGATAGGCCGCGCCGGCCGTGCCGCCGGTACCGCGTTTCATGCCGATGATCCGCTCGACCGTCAGCACGTGCTTGTGCCGCCAGGCCGCCATCGCATCGTCGAGATCGACCAGCTTTTCGGCGAGCTGGTACAGGTCCCAATAGCGCTCGGGCTGGCGATACACTTCGAGAAACGCGTCCTCCACCGCCGGATCGGGTGCGTGCGGCTTTGCAAAATCCCGCTCCAGCAGCGAATTGGGAATGGCAAAGCCGGCGCGGGCCAGCGCGGCGATCGCATTGTCCCACAGGCTGGGCGCGGCGAGCGCCTGCTCCATCGCACTCAGCGCCACGGGCCGGTCCTGCTGATATTTGAGAAAAGCGCCGTCCTTGAGGCCCAGCAGATATTCGACCGTGCGGAACTGGTCCGACTGGAAGCCCGAACTGGGCCCCAGCACGCCGCGAAAGCGCGAATAGTCGCTCGGCGTCATGGTCGAGAGGATATCCCAGCTCAGCGTCATCACCGCCTGGATGCGGCTCACCCGTGCCAGCCCCTTGTACGCGGGAATCAGCGCACCCGAGGCGACCTGCGCATTGGCCAGCTGCAGCTCGCGGATGATCTGCTTGAGCCACAATTCCTTGGTCTGGTGGATGATGATGAACAGCATCTCGTCATCTTCGGGCGAGATCGGGTGCTGGCAGTCCAGCAGTGAATCGAGCGCGAGATAGCGCGCATAGGTCATGGGGGGATCAAGGGGCGTATCGGTCATGCCCGGGTCATAGCGCCCGGCGCATCAAAGCGGAACCGTTCAGCGGTCGCTCTCGTTCGGCGCAGCGTCGGCCCTCGGCTCGGTCGCCGCATCCGGATTGGCCTGACGCTCGTCGAGCATTTCGGCGGCCTCGTCGAGCGCGCGGGCCTCGCCCACGGTCACGCCGCCCGGGCCCGGGTCGTTTTCGGCAGGCCCGCACGAGGCCAGCCCAAACGACATAACCCCAAACGACAGGGCCGCCAGCGCCAAAGCGCCGACGGCCCGTATCTTATCCAAGCTTCCGAAGAAGCGAGGCATTACTTCTTGGCAGCTTCGCCAGCGGCAGCAGCGGCGTCCTTGGCAGCGTCCTTGGCTTCGCCAGCAGCAGCAGCAGCCTTGTCGGCGCCAGCTTCGGCAGCGTCGACAGCGCCTTCAGCAGCAGCTTCGGTGGCTTCGCCAGCAGCTTCGGTGGCTTCAGCAGCGGCGTCGCCAGCAGCTTCGGCAGCTTCCATGCCAGCGTCGGCAGCTTCTTCAGCGGTCGCTTCGGTGGTGGCAGCTTCTTCGGTCTTTTCTGCGCCGCAAGCAGCCAGAGCCAGCGAGAGTGCGGCAACCGATGCGATCGAAATAATGCTCTTCATCTTGAACTTCCGTCCTTGTCTAAATGGCTGATAATCAGCCCAAAAGGAGTTAAACACGTCACAACCGTGCCGACAAGCTTCAGCCAAGCCCCCACTGTCGGACGCGCGCATCTAGCGCCCAAATTCTTCCTTTGCAATCTTTTTGGTTGGGATAAGCGACAAAGCGAGACACGGCTTTACGTCTGGCCCGGTCTGGTGCCCGAGCACCGCCGTCTACCAAGCCCGATTGACCACATATAAAGATTTCTTTATATGACCCCTCATGGACATGGGAACGCTCTTCCGGGCACTGGCCGACGACAGCCGATTGCGCATCATGCTGCTGCTGCAGTTGATGGAGCTTTCGGTCGGCGAGCTCGCGCAGGTGCTCGATCAGAGCCAGCCGCGCGTGTCGCGCCATGTTCGCATTCTCGCGGAGGCGGGGCTGGCCGAGCGGCACAAGGAAGGCAGCTGGGTATTCCTGCGCCCCGCGCTGCCGCGCCGCGACCACGAGGCCGCCAGGCTGCTCGATGCCTTTCTGCGCCGCGAGGACGCGGTGGGCGAGGCGCTGGCCGCGCAGCATGCCAGCGACCGGCAGCAGCTCCAGGCGATTCGCAGCGTCCGCGACGCGCGCGCCGCCGACTTCTTTGCGCAGCATGCCGGCGAATGGGACGCGATCCGATCGCTCTATCTGCCCGAGGCCGAGGTAGAGGCTGCGCTCGCAGCGATGATCGGCGAACGCCCGTTGGGGCGTCTGCTCGATATCGGGACAGGCACGGGACGCATGATCGAGCTTTTCGGCCCGACCGCCGATCACAGTACGGCGATCGACCGCAGCCCGGAAATGCTGCGCCTGGCGCGCGCGAAGCTGCAGCATCTGCAGAGTGGCTCGGTCGATCTGGTCCAGGGCGATTTCTACGCGCTGCCGCTGGCCGATGCCGCTGCAGACACGATCCTGCTGCACCAGGTGCTGCATTACGCGCAGAACCCGCAAGCCGTGCTCGATGAGGCCGGACGGGTCGCCGCTCACGGCGCGCGCATCGCGATCGTCGATTTCGCACCGCATGCGCTCGAGGAGTTGCGCGAGCGCGATGCGCACGCGCGCCTGGGCTTTGGCGACGACACCATGGCCGCGCTGCTCGGCCATGCCGGCTTCGCGCTGATCGACACGCGCAGCCTCTCTGGCGGCACGCTGACCGTGAAGATCTGGCTCGGCCAGCATCGCGGCGAGCCGGCCCGCATCCAGCCCCATGATCAGACACACGTAACGCCCAGAAAGGCCGCTGCATGACCCTCTCTCTCAAACAACTGGCCGAAGCGCGCGAGGCGCTGGGCGCGCCGCTGTTCGCGGGGCTGGCCGGTGATGTCGAAGTGAGCTTCGAGTTCTTTCCGCCCAAGACCGAGAAGATGGAGGCGACCTTGTGGGACACGCTGACCACGCTTGCCCCGCTCGGCCCCAAATTCGTCTCGGTCACTTATGGTGCCGGCGGATCGACGCGCGAACGCACGCACGCCACGGTCGCGCGCATCGCCTCCGAGACCGCGATCCCCGCTGCGGCACACCTCACCTGTGTCGATGCCAGCCGTGACGAGATCGATTCGATCGCGCAGAGCTATTGGGATGCGGGCGTGCGCCACATCGTCGCGCTGCGCGGTGACCCGCCGCGCATGGGCGAGAAATTCGTCGCGCATCCCCGGGGCTATGCCAATGCGGCGGAACTGGTGAAGGGCCTGAAACAGGTCGCGCCGTTCGAGATTTCGGTCGCCGCCTATCCCGAAACGCATCCCGATGCCGATTGCGCCGACAGCGATATCGACAATCTCAAGCGCAAGCTCGATGCCGGAGCCGATCAGGCGATCACCCAGTTCTTCTTCTCGCCCGAAGCGTTCTTCCGCTTCCGCGATGCCTATACCCGCGCGGGAATCACCGCGCCGATCCTGCCGGGCATCCTGCCGGTCAGCAATGTCGCGACCACGCGCAAGATTGCCGGGGCCTGCGGCACCGAAATTCCGCAATGGATGAACGACCTGTTCGAAGGGCTCGACGACCATCCGACCACGCGCCAGCTGGTTGCAGCCACCGTCGCTGCCGAAATGTGCCGCCGCCTCTATTCGGGCGGGGTGCGCCATTTCCACTTCTACACCCTCAACCGCGCCGAGCTGAGCTTTGCGATCTGCCACCTGCTGGGCCTGCGCGCGCCCAAGGTCGCCGCCGCTCCGGTGCTACAGGAGAATGCCGCATGAGCCCCGCCGAAAAGCTCAAGTCGATCGCCGCCACCCGCATCATGATGCTCGATGGCGGCTATGGCACCCAGATCCAGGCGCACCGGCTCGAGGAAGCCGATTTTCGCGGGGTCATGGAATTCACCCATGACCAGAAGGGCAATAACGACATTCTCGCGCTGACCTGCCCGTCGGTCATCGCCGGCATCCACCGCGCCTATCTCGACGCGGGGTCCGACATTATCGAGACCAACACGTTTAGCGCCAACCGCATCAGCCAGGCCGATTACGGCGCCGAGCATCTGGTGCGCGAGATCAATGTCGAATCCGCCCGCGTCGCGCGCGAGGAAGCCGATGCGGCAGAAGCGCGCGACGGCAAGCCGCGCTTCGTTGCCGGTGCGATCGGCCCGACCAACAAGACGCTGTCGCTCTCGCCCGATGTCAACGATCCGGGCTATCGCGAGGTCGATTTCGACACGATGCGCGACGTCTATCGCGAACAGTGCGACGCGCTGGTCGAAGGCGGGGTCGATTTCATCCTGATCGAGACGATCTTCGACACGCTCAATGCCAAGGCCGCCGCCATGGCCGCGCGCGATGCGGCGGAAGCTGCGGGCCGCGAGGTGCCGATCATGCTCAGCATGACCATCACCGACATGGCCGGACGCAACCTTTCGGGGCATACGGTCGAGGCATTCTGGCATGCGGTGCGGCACATCAAGCCGCTCACCGTCGGGCTCAACTGCTCGTTCGGCGCGGACCTGCTGCGTCCGCATCTCGCCGCTTTGGCGCGCCAGGCCGATACGCTGATCATGGCCTATCCCAATGCCGGGCTGCCCAATGACCTTGGCCAATATGACGAGCTGCCCGAGCATACCGCCAGCCTGATCGGCCAGTGGCTGGAAGACGGGCTGATCAACATCGTCGGCGGTTGCTGCGGCACCACGCCGGGCCATATCGGCGCGATCGCGCGCGCCGTCGCCAGCGCCCCGCCCCGCGCCATCCCGACCCTGCCGGTCCAGACGCGCCTGTCGGGTCTGGAACCGTTCACGATGGCGGCTTGACCCGCATTGGCCCTCTCCCGTTGAGCTTCGCTCGTCTGCGACTCAGGGGAGAGAGAAGAGCCGCGTAGCGGCGAAGGGAGAGGGGCACGGCACGACCCTCTCCGCATGTTCCCCTCTCCCAACCCTCTTCCCTCAGGGGAGAGGGCGAAAGCGAAAAAATGACCCAGTCCCCCACCCCTTCTACGGCCCAGTTCGTCAATATCGGCGAGCGCACCAACGTTACCGGATCGGCCAAGTTCAAGAAGCTGATCATGGAAGACCGCTATGAAGAGGCGGTCGAGGTCGCGCGCCAGCAGGTCGAGAACGGCGCGCAGATCATCGACATCAACATGGACGAAGGCCTGCTCGACGCGCATGCCGCAATGACGCGCTATCTCAAGCTGATCGCCGCCGAGCCTGATATTGCGCGCGTGCCGTTCATGATCGATTCGTCCAAATGGTCGGTGATCGAGGCCGGCCTGAAATGCGTCTCGGGCAAGCCGATCGTCAATTCGATCAGCATGAAGGAAGGCGAGGAGGAATTCCTCCGCCATGCCCGCATCTGCATGGATTATGGCGCCGCCGTCGTCGTCATGGCATTCGACGAGGTCGGCCAGGCCGATACCCGGGAACGCAAGGTCGAGATCTGCGAGCGCGCCTACAATCTGCTCACCGGAATCGGCTTCCCGCCCGAGGACATCATCTTCGACCCCAATATCTTCGCGGTCGCCACCGGCATCGACGAACATCGCCGCTATGCGATCGACTTTATCGAGGCCTGCCGCGACATCAAGCAGCGCTGCCCGCATGTGCACATCTCGGGCGGCGTGTCCAACCTGTCGTTCAGCTTCCGCGGCAACGAGCCGGTGCGCCGCGCGATGCACAGCGTGTTCCTGTACCACGCAATCAAGGCGGGCATGGACATGGGCATCGTCAATGCCGGCCAGCTCGATATCTATGACGATATCGATCCCGTGCTGCGCGAAGCGTGCGAGGACGTGATCTGGGATCGTACCCCAGAAGGCGGGGGCGACGCGACCGAAAAGCTGATCACGCTCGCCGAGACCTTTCGCGGCAAGGACGAAAAGGCCGAGAAGGAAGCCGCCGAATGGCGCAGCTGGCCGGTGGTCAAGCGGCTCGAGCATGCTTTGGTCAAGGGCATCGACGCGCATATCGTCGAGGATACCGAGGAAGCCCGGCTCGCCGCGGCGCGCCCGATCGAGGTGATTGAAGGTCCGCTGATGGACGGCATGAACGTCGTCGGCGACCTGTTCGGCGAGGGCAAGATGTTCCTGCCGCAGGTGGTCAAGTCCGCGCGCGTGATGAAGAAGGCGGTCGCACACCTCTTCCCCTATATCGAGGCCGAGAAGGACCCCAATGCCAAGGGCAAGGGCCGGATCATCATGGCCACGGTGAAGGGCGATGTGCATGACATCGGCAAGAACATCGTCGGCGTGGTGCTGCAGTGCAACGGATACGAGGTCGTCGACCTTGGCGTGATGGTGCCCTGGCACGACATCCTCAAGGCTGCGAACGACAACCAGGCGGACATTATCGGCCTGTCGGGCCTCATCACCCCCTCGCTCGACGAAATGGTGACCGTGGCCGAGGAAATGCAGAAGGCCGGGATGCGCATTCCGCTGCTGATCGGCGGCGCGACCACCTCCAAGGTGCACACCGCGCTGCGCATCGCGCCCGCCTATGAAGGCCCGGTGGTGCATGTGCTCGACGCCAGCCGCGCGGTCGGCGTTGCCTCCAACCTGGTCAGCGGCACGCTCGCCGCGCCGTTCATCGCCAAGGTGGCAGAGGAATATGAGGCGGTGCGCCTGGCGCGATCGAACAAGGGGCAGAACGACCTGTCGCCGATCGAGGTCGCGCGTGCCAATGCGTTCGTCGCCGACATGAGCCAGAAGCCGCCCGCCCCGGCGCAGCCCGGCGTCCATGTGTTCGAGGACTGGGACCTGGCGGACCTGCGCGAATGCATCGACTGGACGCCGTTCTTCCGTGCCTGGGAACTGGCGGGCAATTTCCCCGCGATCCTCGAGGACGAGATCGTCGGCGAGAGCGCAACCTCGCTGTTCGCCGATGCCAATGCGATGCTCGACAAGATCATCGCCGAGAAATGGCTGACCGCCAAGGGCGTGGTCGGCCTGTGGCCCTGCCAGCGCGATGGCGACGATGTGGTGATCCATGCCGATGGCCAGGAAATCCGCATGCCCTTCCTGCGCCAGCAGATCGCCAAGCGCGAGGGCCGTGCGAACATGTGCCTGGCGGATTTCATCGATCCGGCAGGAGACTGGATCGGCGGTTTCGCGGTCACCGCAGGCCATGGCATCGAGGCGCATCTGGAACGCTTCAAGGCGGCGCATGACGATTATAACGACATCCTGCTGAAAGCGCTCGCCGACCGCCTGGCCGAGGCCTTTGCCGAGCGGCTGCACCAATATGTCCGCACGACGCTCTGGGGCTATGCCCAGGGCGAGCAGCTCACCAACGAGGCGCTGATCAAGGAACAATATCGCGGCATCCGCCCGGCACCGGGCTATCCCGCCTGTCCCGATCACAGCCAGAAGCCGGTTTTGTTCGATCTGCTAAAGGCCACCGACGCCACCGGTATCACGCTGACCGAGAGTTTTGCGATGCTGCCGACCGCAGCGGTCAGCGGCTTCTATTTCGGGCATCCGGAAAGCGCCTATTTCGGCGTCGCGCGGATCGGCGAGGACCAGCTTGCCGACTATGCGACACGGCGCGGGGTCGATCTCGACACCGCGCGGCGCTGGCTGCGTCCCAATCTGGATTGATCGCAAGCGATTGACTCTGGACCGCTAAACCGCAAACTCCCGCCGCAAGTCCCGCTGCGAGGGGTTTGCGGGAGGGGCATCGGCGCGTGACACCGTCTGAACTCAGCGCATATTTCTTCGTGCAGATGGCGCTGATCATCGGCACCTGCCGGCTTGTCGGCTATGCGGTGCGGCGCTGGCTCGGCCAGCCCCAGGTGGTCGGCGAGATGATGGCGGGCGTGCTGCTCGGCCCGTCACTGTTCGGCTTTTTCCTGCCCGACCTTCAGGCCGCGATCTTCCCGCCCGAGACCAAGAACGTGCTGTTCGTCTGCGCGCAGCTCGGCGTGGGGCTGTACATGTTCCTGGTCGGCCTTGGCTTTCGCTCCGACCATTTCCGCGCGCAGATCGGCAGTGCGGCAGCGGTTTCCTTCACCGGCATGGCTGTGCCGTTCATCGTCGCGATGCTGCTTGCACCCCGGCTGCAGAACGTCCCCGGCCTGTTCGCCAGCGACGTCAACCAGTTCCAGGCGACGCTGTTCCTCGGCGCGTGCATTGCGATCACCGCCTTCCCGATGCTCGCGCGCATCATCCACGAACGGGGACTCACCGACACCAAGCTCGGCAGCCTGACCCTTTCTGCCGGCGCCATCGACGATGCCGCCGCCTGGACGGTGCTCGCGATCGTGCTGGCAAGCTTCGGCGACGGGCCGGGCGTCGCAATCAAGGCAATTGCCGGCGGGGCGAGCTTTGCGGCGTTCATGCTGATTTTCGGGCGCAGGCTGCTCGCGCCGCTCGGCCGCATCACCGAACGCAACGGCAAGGTGACGCACTCGATGCTCGCCGCCGTGCTCGTGCTGTTCATGCTCGCCGCCTTTGCCATGGATTATATCGGCATCCACGCGGTGCTGGGCGGTTTCCTGCTCGGCATCTGCATGCCCCGCGGAATGCTGTCGAGCGAATTGCAGCGCCAGCTCGAACCGATCATCATGGTGCTGCTGATCCCCATGTTCTTCGCCTATTCGGGGCTGAACACGCAGCTGACCGTGGTCAACAATGCCGAGCTGCTCGCGATCGCGATGGGCATTCTGGCGGCCTCGATCCTGGCCAAGGGGGTCGCCTGCTACGCCGCCGCACGCATAACCGGGCAGGACAATGCGACCGCCATGGCGATCGGCGCGCTGATGAATGCGCGCGGGATGATGGAACTGATCATCATCAATATCGGCCTGCAGCGCGGGATCATTGGCCCGGCGCTGTTCTCGATGCTGGTGATCATGGCGATCGTGACGACCTTCATGGCCTCGCCGCTGTTCGACCTGGTCTACGGGCGCAGGCACAAGACGGAAGGCGAGGCCGAGCCGGTAACCGATGAACCCGCGCCTGTACCGTGACGGGACGGCGCTTGCGTTAACCCTCTAAAATCCGGCATTTCCCAGCGAGCATGGTATGACATTGGGCATGACCACGCTTCGCATCATCCTTGTCGCCGCGCTGGCCCTGATCAGTGCCCTGCCCCTTTTCGCGCAACAGCAGCGTCCCATGCCCTATCGCATCGCCGAGACCGGCAAGACCTATCGCTCGCTGTCCGATGCCGTGAACAAGATCGGCGGCGGCACCGGCACGATCGAGGTCGCACCCGGCATCTGGCGCGATTGCGCGGTGCAGGAGGCGGGCAACATCACCTATCGCGCCGCCACCCCGGGCACCGCGATCTTCGACGGCGGTGTGTGCGAAGGCAAGGCGACGCTGGTGCTGCGCGGCCGCAGCGCACGGGTCGAGGGGCTGATCTTCCAGAATATCGGCGTGCCCGATGAGAACGGCGCCGGCATCAGGCTGGAATGGGGCGATCTCAGCGTGTTCAACAGCCTGTTCCGCAACAGCCAGCAGGGCATTCTCACGGCCCAGAATCCGGGCGGACGGATCGTCATCGACAAGTCGAGCTTTTCGGGCCTCGGCATCTGCGCGTCGGATTGCGCGCATTCGATCTATATCGGCGATTACGGATCGCTCACCGTCACCCGCTCGCGCTTCGAACGCGGCCAGGGCGGCCATTATGTGAAGAGCCGCGCTGCGCAGGTGTCGATCACCGACTCGAGCTTCGACGACAGCCAGGGCAATGGCACCAACTACATGATCGACCTGCCTGGCGGCGCGAGCGGCGAGATCACCCGCAACATCTTCGTCCAGGGTCAGAACAAGGAAAACTGGTCGGCCTTTATCGCTGTCGCCGCCGAAGGTCGCAGCTACAGCTCCGCGGGGCTACAGATCTACGGCAATGATGCGAGCCTGGCCCCCGGCGTCGATCGCGCCACCTGGTTCATCGCCAACTGGAGCCGTGACCGCATCCCTCTGGGCGAAAACCGGTTGGGCAGGGGCTTGAGCGCCTACGATCAGCGGTAACCGCCGGGTTCTGCAAAGCGAAACGTCCGCCGAAGGGCCATTGGTTTTGGCCCACAAACCCTCTACATGGCGGCGATCATGCTGGCTTTCTTCCGGACCCTTTGGGCTATCTTCCTGCTGGCGCTTACCCTGCCCGCTGCAGCCCAGCCGCTCCAGCGCGGGCCGAACAACATCGCCGCATCGCTGGTCGCCGAAAGCGCCGATCCTGCGCCTGGCAGCACGGTCGATCTCGCCTTTGCCATGACGCCCAAAAAGGGCTGGCACGGATATTGGGAAAATCCGGGCGATGCCGGGCTTGGCATGACGCTCGAATGGACGCTGCCCAAGGGCGTTTCCGTCGGCCCGCTGCGCTACCCCGTGCCGCAGACGCTGATCATCGCGGGGCTGATGAACCATGTCTATGAAGGCCCCTATGCGCCGCTGGTCGCGCTAAAGCTCGATCCCACGCTCACCCCCGGCACGGTATTGCCGATCAGCGTCAGGGCCGACTGGCTGGCGTGCACCGACGAGATCTGCGTGCCCGAGAGCGCGACGCTGACCACGCGCCTCACCGTCGGCAAGAACGGCATCGACAAGGCCGCGCGCGCCCGCTTCGACGCGTGGCGGCAGCGTCTGCCCGCGCCGCTCGGCTCCGAAGCGACCTTTGCGCGCGACGGCAAGATCCTGCGCATCGCCATCCCCTTTCCCGCCGCTGGCGCAATCGACGCCCCGCATTTTTTCGCGCGCACCGACAAGGCGCTCAGTTATCGCGCGCCGCAGAGCTTTTTCCGCGACGGTGACCGGCTGATCGTCGAGACCGAGGTCGCGGGCAGTGACGCTGCGGAAATCGGCGGCGTGCTGCGCATCGGCGAGAATATGGGGCTCGATCTGGTGGCGAAGCCCGGCACGGTTGCCCCCGGCGGCACGCGGATCGAAAGCGCCGCCGGTAACACAACAGCCGAAGGCGACATGCTCGCGCTGCTCGCCACCGCGCTGGGCGGTGCCTTGCTCGGCGGGCTGCTGCTCAACATCATGCCGTGCGTCTTCCCGATCCTCAGCCTCAAGGCGATCAGCCTGGCCAAGGCGGGCGGCGACGAACGCGCGGCGCGGCGCGATGCAATCGCCTATACTGCGGGCATCGTGCTGGTGTGCCTGGGGCTGGGCGGTCTGCTGATCGCCCTGCGCGCGGGCGGAGAGCAGATCGGCTGGGCATTCCAGCTGCAGGACCCGCGCATCATCCTCGCGCTGCTGCTGCTGGTTACCGCCATAGCGTTCAACCTTGCCGGACTGTTCGAGTTCGCCACCGTCTCGGCGGGTGGCAGCCTGACGCAGAAACAGGGCGCGGCGGGATCGTTCTGGACCGGCGCGCTCGCAGCCTTTGTCGCAACGCCCTGCACCGCGCCGTTCATGGCCGCCGCGATGGGCACCGCGCTGGTGCTGCCCTGGCCCGCCGCGCTGCTGGTCTTTGCCGGGCTGGGCCTCGGGCTCGCGCTGCCCTTTCTCGCGGTCGGTTTCGTGCCAGCCCTTCGTCGGATGATGCCGCGCCCCGGTGCCTGGATGAGTGCCTTCCGCCGGATCATGGCGGTGCCGATGTTCTTGACGGCCCTGGCGCTGGTCTGGCTGCTCGGCCAGCAGACAGGCAATAGCGGGGTCCTTTTCGGGCTGGCCGCCGCGATGGCGCTGGCGCTGCTGCTGTGGTGGCTGGGCGCGCGGCAGAGCGCGGGCAAGAGCGGCTGGATCGCACTCGCCCCCTCGCTGGCCGTTGCGGTCGCGGCGATCGCCGCGCTGCCGATCGATGCCGCGCCGTCCGCCTCGGCGCGCACGGCCAATGCCACGCTCCCCGTCCAGCCGTTCAGCGAGGCGAAGCTCGCCAAATTGCGCGCCGATGGCAAACCGGTCTTCGCCTATTTCACCGCCGACTGGTGCATCACCTGCAAGGCGAACGAGGCCGCCGCGATCCAGCGCGAGGCGACCGCAGCGGCGTTCAGGAAAGCGGGCGTCGTGGTGCTCGAAGGCGACTGGACGCGGCGCGATGCCGAGATCAGCCGCTATCTCGAGGCGCAGGGCCGATCGGGCGTACCGCTCTACGTCTGGTATGCGCCGGGCCGCGAGCCGGTGATCCTGCCGCAGGTGCTGACCGTCGATACGCTGACCGCGCTGCCCGGCTGAGGCCGAGCGTTATTCGCCTGCGCGCGCCAGCACTTCGGGCAGATATTGCTCGCCCAGCGTCCCACAATTGTCGGCCAGGCCTTCGAGATCCTTGGCCATTGCCTTGTCATCGGCGACCATCGCCACCGCAAATATCTGCGCCTGTTCCTCGAGCGCCTTTTCCGCCTTGGCGCTGTCACCGCCCGGCGCCAGCAGCACCGCGCCGGTCATGAACGCCGTCGCCAGCTCGGTCGCCTCGCCGCTGGTTTTCTTGTCGTCCTCGGTTACCGCTGCAGCCGCCGAAAAGAACGCCGCGCAGCTCAGCAGCGAGTCATACCCGTCCTTGTCGGACAGGGTCTGGGCATGCGCCGGGGTAGCCAGCGCGCCAAGGGCTGCAGCGCCAACAAGGAGGCGCGAGAAAAGGGAAGAAACCATGCAGGACGTCCGATCAGTCTTGCCCCGCCGAAATGCACGGGGCCACGGTGCGACCCGCTGGAACGATGCGTGCCGCGTTTCGGCGGCGATGGCAATAGCGGTCAGGCGGCGTCGCGCGTCACCGAGAGGCGGAGACCAAGGGCGGACAGCACGGCCATCAGCGTTTCGAGCGTCGGATTGCCGTTCTCTGACAGCGCATTGTAGAGCGCCTGACGGCCAAGCCCGGTGCGCTTGGCGATCTCGGTCATGCCCTTGGATCGCGCCACATCCCCCAGCGCCCGGGCAATTTCCTGTGGGGTGCCATCTTCCATCCAGACGTTGAGATAGCGGACAACATCGTCTTCGCTGGTCAGAAACTCTGCGGGATCAAACGTCCTGGTCTCCACCATCACTAAGCACCTCTTTCGCGAGCTTACGAGCCAGTGCAATATCGCGCGGCTGGCTGTCCTTGTCTCCGCCGACCAGCAGCAACACCACCGTGTCGCCCACCATCGTGAAATATGCGCGGTAACCGGGGCCGAAGAACATGCGGAGCTCCGACACGCCTTCGCCCACAGCCTTGCAGTCGCCGAAATGTCCATCGGCCAGCCTGCGCAGCCGCTTCAGGATTCTTGCCCGCCCTTCAAGATCGCGCAACGCCTTAAGCCAGGCTGCAAACTGTTCGGTCTGCGTAACGCTGAATTGCTGTCCTTTATAAAGGACAGGCGGGTTTTTGTCAATCGATCCGTCGTTAGGCCTGGTCATCGGTACTGCTCCGGAAAGCCAAGCTTATGCGTCATCGCTGATGGTGTCGCCATTGGGCTTTTTCAGCGCCCAAAACCCCTCAAAACTTCCGCTGCGTTTTCCCGTAACGCATTTTTCGCGTCCCCGGCTTGCCCTCGGTCGCCCGTCCTTTGGGCGCGGCGACGCGCTGCTCCACCGGGAGCCCCAGCTCCTCCGCCTCCAGCTTGCGGATCTCGTCGCGCAGCCTTCCTGCTTCCTCGAATTCCAGATCGGCAGCGGCGGCGCGCATCTTCTTTTCGAGGTCCTCGATATAGGCGCGCAGATTGTGGCCGACCATGTGCGGGCGGTCGTCGACGCCGGTGTCGACCAGCACGCTGTCCTTGCTCGCGACATGCGCGATGATGTCGCCGATATTGCGCTTGATCGTGGTCGGCGTGATGCCGTGTTCGGTATTGTACGCGATCTGCTTCTCGCGGCGGCGGTTGGTCTCGTTGAGCGCGCGCTCCATGCTGCCGGTGATGCGGTCGGCATAGAGGATCACGCGACCTTCGACATTGCGCGCGGCGCGGCCGATCGTCTGGATCAGCGAGGTTTCGGAGCGCAGGAACCCTTCCTTGTCGGCATCGAGGATCGCGACCAGCCCGCATTCGGGAATGTCGAGCCCCTCGCGCAGCAGGTTGATGCCGATCAGCACGTCATAGACACCCATGCGCAGGTCGCGGATCAGTTCGATGCGCTCGAGCGTCTCGACGTCCGAGTGCATGTAGCGGACCTTGATCCCGGCCTCGTGCATGTACTCGGTCAGATCCTCGGCCATGCGCTTGGTGAGCGTGGTGACGAGCGTGCGATATCCCGCGGCGGCGACCTTCTTGCACTCGGCGATCAGGTCGTCGACCTGCTCCTCGACCGGTTTGATCTCGACCGGCGGGTCGATGAGCCCGGTGGGGCGGATGACCTGTTCGGCGAACACGCCGCCGGTCTGCTCCATCTCCCAGTTACCGGGCGTCGCCGAGACGCTGACCGTCTGCGGACGCATCGCGTCCCATTCGTTGAAACGCAACGGCCGGTTGTCGATACAGCTGGGCAGGCGGAAGCCATATTCGGCGAGCGTCAGCTTGCGCCGGTGGTCGCCGCGCGCCATCGCGCCGATCTGCGGAACGGTCTGGTGGCTTTCGTCGATGAACAGTAGCGCGTTTTCGGGCAGATATTCGAACAGGGTCGGCGGCGGCTCGCCCGGCAGGCGCCCGGTGAGGAAGCGCGAATAGTTCTCGATGCCAGCGCAGCTGCCCGTTGCCGCGATCATCTCGAGGTCGAAATTGGTGCGCTGCTCGAGCCGCTGCGCCTCGAGCAGCCGCCCTTCGGCCTCCAGTTCCTTCAGCCGCTCGGTCAACTCGAACCGGATCGCGGCACTGGCCTGCTGCATCGTCGGGCCGGGTGTCACATAGTGCGAATTCGCATAGACGCGCACTTGCGCCAGCTTCGCGCCGGGCTTGCCGGTCAAGGGATCGAACTCGGCGATCGATTCCACCTCGTCGCCGAAGAACGAGATGCGCCAGGCGACATCCTCGTAATGCGAGGGGAAGAGTTCGAGCGTATCGCCGCGGACGCGGAAATTGCCGCGGGTGAAGCTGGCATCGTTGCGCTTATACTGAAGCGCGACCAGCTTGCGGATCAGCTCGCGCTGGTCGACGCTCTCGCCCGCCTTGATGTCGAAGATCATCGCCGAATAGGTCTCGACCGAACCGATGCCGTAGATGCACGACACCGAGGCGACGATGATCACATCGTCGCGCTCGAGCAGCGACCGCGTCGCCGAATGCCGCATCCGGTCAATCGCCTCGTTAACGCTCGATTCCTTCTCGATATAGGTGTCGCTGCGCGGCACATAGGCTTCGGGCTGGTAATAATCGTAATAGCTGACGAAATATTCGACCGCGTTTTCGGGGAAGAAGCTCTTGAACTCGCCATAAAGCTGCGCGGCGAGGATCTTGTTCGGCGCGAGGATCAGCGCGGGACGCTGCGTCTGCTCGATCACCTGCGCCATGGTGAAGGTCTTGCCCGATCCGGTGACGCCGAGCAGCACCTGGTCGCGGTCCTGCGCCTTGATGCCCTCGACCAGTTCCTTGATCGCGGTGGGCTGGTCGCCCGAAGGGGTGTAATCGCTGACCAGCTTGAACCGCCGCCCGCCCTCGGCCTTTTCGGGCCGCTGCGGCTTGTGCGGCACGAACGTGCCATCGGTTTGCGGCTCTTCCAGCCCGCGTCGGATTACCAGTTCAGCCATGATGCGAGATATGCGGAGCGAGCGGCACCGGCGCAAGGGCGGGGATGCGATTGCATTGCGCGGGGCGCGTCTTTAGGGTCGCGAGCCAACAAGGACATGCGGTCGCGCATCCCCGAACCCCTTATGGAGAACCCCCATGAAGATGCAGACTGTTTCGATCCTGGCCCTGCCGCTGCTCGCCTTGGCGGCCTGCAGCGGCGGCGGCGGCGCAGACACGGATGGCGACGGCAAGATCAGCAAGGAAGAGGTCGCCAAGGAAGCCGAATCGATCAAGTTCAGCCCCGGCGAATGGGAGAACAAGGTCGAGATGCTTGACGTCGATTTTGCCAAAAGCAAGATGCCCCCGCAGCTGCAGGACGCTTTGAAACAGCAGGTCGGCAAACCGCAGGCGGTCAAGAACTGTCTGAGCAAGGAACAGGCCAGCAAGCCTGGCGCGGACTTCCTCGCCGGAGCCGAGAATGGCGAATGTAGCTACAAGACGCTGGATCTGTCCGACGGCAAGGTCAATGCAGTCATTGCCTGCAAGGGCAAGCAACCAGGCCAGCAGGGCGACATCAAATTGACCGGAACGTATACCGCGACCAGCTATGATATGCAGATGGATATGGTGATGGGCTCCAAGGAGTTCGGCAGCATGACGATGAAGGCGAAAAACAGTGGCAAGCGCATCGGCGAATGCAAGGCCTGATCTTTCGAGCCATGTCCTTGCTTCCGTCACCCCCGCGCACGCGGGGATCCCGCTTCCTGCAGCGACTTTTGCGCAAAAGCGGGATTCCCGCCTTCGCGGGAATGACGGTGCTGACTGTCATGGTAGTGGCTGCCCTCAGCGTCCCAGCCACCGCGCAGACCGATGAGAATGTCCGCATCGAGCTGAAATTCACCGCCGACCGGCTCGATCGCGGCAAGGTCACCGGCCTTGCCCACCGCCCGAGCATGCGCGAGGCAACGCTCGACGATCCGGTGCGCATCGCCTCGATCTCGAAGCTTGCGGTGGGCGTCGCGGTGATGCGGCTGGTCGACAAGGCGGTGCTCGATCTCGACCGCGACGTGTCGCTCTATCTCGGCTGGCGGGTCGTGCATCCGGGGTTCCCGGCGCAGAAGATCACGCTGCGACTGTTGCTGTCGCACCAGTCGGGGCTGAAGGATGATGCAGGCTATTTCATCCCGCTCGATGCCAGCCTCGCCGATCTTCTCGCCAAACCCGGAGCCTGGGATGCGACCCATGCCCCCGGCGCCTATTTCCGCTATGCCAATGTCAACTTCCCTGTCATCGCTGCGGTGATGGAGGCGGCGAGCGGCAAGCGCTTCGACCGGATCATGGCCGAAGAGGTGTTCGATCCGCTCGCCATCCCCGCCTGCTACAACTGGTCGGGCTGCAAGCCGGGCGCAGCCAAGACCGCGATCACGCTCTACAATCCCGATGGTACGATCGCGCGCGATGACTGGATTGGCGCGCCCGACCAGTGCGCCTATGTGCCCACGAGCGATGGTCGATGCGATATCGAGCTTTATGCGCCGGGCAGAAACGGATCGGCCTTCAGCCCGCAAGGCGGCATGCGCATTTCCGCCGGTGGCCTCGCGCGGCTGGGCCAGATGCTGCTGAACGGCGGCGACGGGCTGCTCATCCCGGAGTCCTTCGCCGAACTCACCCGCGCGCAATGGCGCTTCGATGGCAGCAATGGCGATGACGATCGCGGCTATTTCCAGGCCTTCGGACTCGGCGTGCAGCGGATCGAGAAGCCCGACGGATCGGTGTGGATCGGCCATCCGGGCGAGGCCTATGGGCTGCGCGCAGGTTTGTGGGTCAACCGGGCAAGCGGTGAAGGTGTTGTACGGATCAGCACGGGAAATGCGGAAGATTACCCGATAGGTCATTGCCTCGACACATGTCCATGATAGGTTGCGATCTGCAACTGGCCGGAGTCGGGCCGGGCGAGCAGGAGACACCACATGATCGGATATGTTACCGTCGGATCCAACGATCTCGACAAGGCGCGCGCTTTCTATGCAGGGCTGGTCGGCGCGCTGGGCGGCAGCGAACTGATGCGGATGGAGGAAAACGGCTTCACGCTGTTCGGCACCGCCTGGGGCACGCCGGGCATCGCCATCACTCGGCCCTATAATGGCGAACCGGCGACCGCGGGCAACGGTACCATGGTCGCGCTGGCCATGGATGCGCGCGCCAAGGTCGACATGCTTCACGCCAGGGCGCTCGAACTCGGCGGCACCTGCGAGGGCGAACCGGGCCTGCGCGGCCCCGAGGGCGACCAGGCCTTTTACGGCGCCTATTTCCGCGACCTTGACGGCAACAAGCTTTGCGCGTTCAAGGTAGGTCCGGCGGATTGATCTTGCCGATCCTTCGCCCTTCGTGAACATCGTCACCCCCGCGCAGGCGGGGGTCCCGCTCCCCTTCAACCGTCCTGCACAAGCGGGATTCCCGCTTTCGCGGGAATGACGATAGATTCCGCGATGGCAGGCGCTATAGTCGCGCGAGCGACGCAGGAACGCCTTGGGGAAAAAGGGGAAATCGATGAACAGAGCAACAGCTTTCGGCCTGATCGGCAGCGCGATGGCACTCGCGCTCTTCGCACCGGCGCAGGCGCAGGATGCGCTCGGCAAGGCGGTGGCGAGCGATTATGACGCGAAGCTCGAAAAGCTGTTCCTCGATTTCCACGCCAATCCCGAACTGTCGTTCAAGGAAACGCGCACCGCAAAGATCATCGCGGCCGAACTGCGCGCCGCCGGTGCCACGGTCACCGAGGGCGTCGGCGTGACCGGCGTGGTCGGCATCATGAAGAATGGCGACGGCCCGGTGATCATGGTGCGCGCCGATATGGACGGCCTGCCGCTCGCCGAGGATAGCGGCCTGCCCTATGCCTCGAAGGTGAAACAGGTCGATATCGACGGCACCGAAAAGCCGGTGATGCACGCGTGCGGGCACGACACGCACATCACCTCGATGATCGGCACCGCGCGCCGCCTCGCCGCGATGAAGGACCAGTGGAAGGGCACCGTGGTGTTCGTCGCGCAACCGGCGGAAGAGCGGATCGGCGGCGCGGCCAAGATGATGCAGGACGGCCTGTACACCCGGTTCCCCAAGCCTGATTACGCGCTGGCCTTCCACGTCTCCGCCGGGACGCCCACGGGCAAGATCGAGATCCAGCCGGGGCTCACCGCCTCGTCTTCGGATTCGGTCGACATCACCATTTTCGGCGTCGGCACGCACGGCGCCTATCCGCACATGGGCAAGGACCCGATCGTGATGGGCGCGGAGATCGTGATGGCGCTGCAGACTTTGGTCTCGCGCGAGATCTCCCCGCTCGAGGCTGGCGTGGTGACGGTCGGCTCGTTCCATTCTGGCTTCAAGCACAACATCATTTCGGACAAGGCCGAGCTGCAGCTCACCGTCCGGTCGAACGACAATGCGGTGCGCCAGAAGCTGCTCGACGGGATCAAGCGCATTGCCGAGAATGTCGGGCGCTTGAACGGCCTGCCCGAAGACAAGCTGCCCCAGGTGAAGGTCGGCTTCGAATCGACCCCGGTGACGGTCAACGACAAGCCGCTGACCGAGCGGATCACCAAGACCTTCGCCAGGCGCTTTGGCGAGGCCGCGCTGCTGACCAGCGAGCCGCAGACCGGCATGGGCGCGGAGGATTTCGCCTATTTCGTCGCGCCCAATACCGATGTGCCGGGGCTGTACTTCAACGTCGGCGGCACCCCGCAGGCGGATATCGACGCTGCCAGGGCGGGCAAGCTGACGCTGCCGGCGCATCACAGCCCGTTCTTCAAGGTCATGCCGCGCGAATCGATCACACTGGCGACTGAGGCGATGGTGACCGCGGTCATCGATCTGCTCGGCCCCGGCAACGGCCCGACCGCGGACTGATCCGGCCATGCCCAAACGCCGCGCCTGGGAAGAGGAAGAGGACGAAGCCGCTGCACCGCCGCCCGAGCCGTGCTGGCTGTGCGGGCGCGATCTCGGCGAGCTGATCGAATGGCACCATCCGGTGCCCAAATCGAAAGGCGGCAAGGCCCGCGTCGCGGTTCACCCGATCTGCCACCGCACCATCCACGCGCATTTCACCAATGCCGAGCTGGGCCGGATCGGCGAGGACGTGCAGGCACTGCGCGATCATCCGGAAATTGCCAAGTTCCTGACTTGGGTCGCGGGAAAGCCTGCGGATTTCAACGCGCCGACGAAGAAGAAGGAGCGGTAAGGGGGCAGCGGTCCTTTTGAGCCAGATGCCCCCCCGCTCAGCCTATTCCCCCTTGTCGGGCCGGCTGACGCTCCAATACTGCCAGGCGCAGAAGCCGAGCACCAGCACGCCTGACATCAGCATCTCGATGATGCCCAGATTGTTGACGATCCAGTCCTTCATGCGCGCGCTCTCCTAGGCCTGCCGCCGCTGCACGGACCTGGTCCCACTGCCCGCGCGCGGGCGGTGAGCGAGCGTATAGCGGATGATCAGGCTCACCCCGATGATGCTCGGCACCGCCCAGATCAGCGGATTGAAGACATGATCGGGCACCAGCCGGATCAGCCCGACCGAGAGGAAGGCGGTATAGGCCGATATGCCCATGCCGAGCAGCGCGCGGAAATGTTCGGGCACATGCGCGCGCGGCGGCGCGCTGGGCCGCCAGACATAGAAGAGCTGCGTTACCACCGCAGTCAGCCCGACCACGGCGAGCGCGGCCATCAGCGGTTGCGCGATCATCAGCCCGTAATAGCCGCACCAGGCGGCCGAGGCGATCACCGCGCCGAACAGCGCGAGGTAATGCGGCGCGCGCAGCGCCGCGCGGTTGGCGCGGTGGCGGACGACGGCGAGGCCATAGACCGCAAAGCCGATGGTCAGCATGCCGAGATAGAGCATCATCCAGCCGAACAGCCCGTCGAACAGCACCCGGTCGGTGATCATCGGCAGCCGCTTTTCGGGACCGTAGAGCGACAGCAGCGCCATCGCGATCGCGAGCAGGCCCGCGCCGATAAAGGCGAGCGTCGCCACCCGCCCCCATTTGCGATGCGCCGCGCCGCCCTTGCGCGAGGCGATCGGCACCCAGAACGCGATCAGCCCGGTTGCCCCGCAGATGACGTGGAGGACAACCAGGGCTTCGAACAGGTACATGGGCGCTTACTCGATCAGAAATCCTCCCCCAGCTTGCTGGGAGAGGATTTCGTCAGGTCAGTTCCCGGCCGCCGCAGCCGCAGCAGGCGCTGCCGCCGCTGCTGCCGGAGCAGGCGCTTGCATGCCCGGCATGGCCGGAGCCGCACCGGCAGGCGCTGCGCCAGGCACAGCTCCCTTGGGTCCGAGCGTCAGCAGGGCCGGATAGTCCTTGGCCATCTGCGCCCCGCCCAGCGGCTTGCGCTGGATCTGGTGGCAGGTGGCGCAGTTGGTCTTGTACGGATCCCCCTGCGGTCCGAGCCGGTTGGCCGGGAATACGCTGGTCAGCGGGTGGATATATTCCTGATTGGCATTCTTGACCATCTGCAGGCCGTACCAGGCCTGGGCGCGCTGCGGGCTCGACTGGCCCCATTGCGCAAAGGCACGGCTGTTGTGGCAATAGGTGCAGTTGACGTTCAGCGATCGCGACAGGTGCATCATGATCGCGTAATTGGCTTCCGCATCCTTGGTGCCCTTGAGGTTCAGCGTCGTGGGGTGGATCGTCTTCGATTGCACCCGCGCCGCCTTGGCATCGAGCCCCAGATACATGCTCGCCGTGCTCAGTGGCAGCGAGGCATAGGCGGTCACCGGGCTGGGCGTGTTCTGGCCACGCTTGTTGCCCATCAGACGCCCGTCGCTGGGCTTGGGATCGGTCCAGACATATTTCGGCACCGCATTGCCGCGATGGCAGGTATAGCAGGTCACGCCGGTCTTCTTGACGTGGTCCGAGTAGTTCTGGTTGATGTTCTGCGTCATCTGGATCATCCGGCGCGCGACAACCTTGGTATATTTGCTGTCGTCGGCCAGATTTTCGGCATTGTGGCAGTAGTTGCACCCGGCCTGTTCAGGCGGGGCGTCGGCCGGAACGATCCACTGGGTGATCGCCGCCATGGTATAGTCGAACTCTTCCTGGCTGACATGACCCAGCACCTTGACGTTCTGATACACCTCGCTTGCCTTCGGACCCGATGGGGGCGGAAGCTCATAGGGAGGCGGCGGAACGGTGCCGGGATCGATCTTGTTGTCAGGATCGCTGATCTGGGCAATGCCGGTTCCCCGGAAACCGCCCTGTTCGGAGGTCTTGGGGCCGATGTCACAGGCCCCGAGCGAGAGCGCGGCCACGGCCAGCGCTCCCATGGTGGTGAGTTTGGATAGGGTCAACATGGCTGTCAGTTCCCTTCTGCCGGGCTGGGGGCCGCAGGCGCAGCAGCGCCAGGGTCCGCAGCCATCAGGCTCGGTTCCGCCGGCACCGGAGCCGGTGCGACGAAACTCGTGCTCGGATCAACAACACCGGTATCGGGATAGGCAGGCGCAAAACCATGCTCCTGAGCCCAGAGATACCAGTTATCGACAACCGTGCCGGTGAGCAGGATGCCGATGCCGCCGGTAAGTGTGGTCAGCACCGCAAACCACCAGGCCCAACGATGGATCGATTCCATGGTAGCATTGAAGCCCATGGTCCAGCGCCAGAACAGTCCGGCGCGTTCGCTGGCCGTTCCGCGATCGTAGATCTGTTCGATCTCGCGCTCGCCACCATAGCGACCCACAGCGAGAATTGTGGCGCCATGCATCGCAAAAAGCAAGGTGGAGCCATACAGGAAGGCGATCGAAAGCGCGTGGAACGGATTGTAGAACAGGTTGCCGTAACGGATCGAGAAAGCCGCGGTCCAATCGAGGTGCGGGAAGATGCCGAAGGGCACGGCTTCCGACCAGCTGCCGAGCAGGAACGGGCGGATGATGCCGAGCACCAGATACAGCCAGATCGCGCTCGCAAAGGCCCAGGCGATGTGCGTTCCCATGCCCAGCGCCTTGGCGCGGAGATAGGTGCGGGCCCACCAGAGCAGGATCGAGGCGGTCAGGAAGAAGCCCGCGATGATCCACCAGCCGCCCTCGGCCAAGGGCACATAGACCGAGAAGCCCCATTCCGGACCCGGCGGTTCGAGCGCCAGCCAGAAGAATTCCTTGAGGAACCGATTGGGGTTCCAGTTGACCGAAGCCAGCATGTTGAGACCCATGATCGCGATCGACAGGCTGCCGAAGAGCAGCGATGCGAGGCCCAGCTTGCCGAGATAGAGCGGCCCGAGCTGCGCCTGACCCAGCTTGCCCATCCAGTAGCTATAGGCGGTAAGCGGGATGCGCGGTTCGCTGTCGTCCTTGTGCGGCATCCCCATTTCGGGATGCCCGCGCAACTGGACCTGGGTGAAGATATTTTGGTAGCTTGCCATGGTGATTACCCCTCTCACATCCAGATCGGCAGGTTGAGCCACCACGTCCACCATTCGGGCCAGCCGCGGGTCCAGAACGGTCCGGATATGATGATGCACACAGCGCTCCAGAACCCGGCGTTCAGCGCCAGCAGCAGGCCCACGCGGTGAATGCCGAGCGTGCCGACCGAATAGCCGATCAGGTCGCGGAAGAAGGTGTCTTCATATTCGGGTGATTTCACTTCCTCACCCTTGGCCGGGTTGGTGGCCGAAAGGACCAGCGCGCCGTGCATCGAAAGCGCGAGCGTGGTGGTGAAGAAGAACGACACGGCGAGCATGTGCGCCGGGTTGTAGTGGAAGTGCAGATACTGGTAGCCGACGTTCGACACCCAGTCGAGATGGCTGAAAATGCCATAGGGGAAGCCATGTCCCCAGGCGCCCAGCAGGAACGGGCGGAACACCACCAGCGTCACATAGGCGAAGATCGCGAAGCCGAAGGCGACGGGCACATGATAGCCCATGCCCAGCTTTCGGCAGATTTCCACCTCGCGCAGCGCCCAGCTGACGAACGCCCCGATCGCGCAGACCGTGATGATCTGCCACAAGCCCCCTTCTTTCAGCGGTGCGAGGCCAAGCCCGTATTTCAGGTCCGGCGGCGCGATGCTGATCAGCCAGGGGTTCCAGGTTCCGCCCTGCGATGCACCGTAAAAGATGAGCGCAGTGCCGAGCGAGGCGAAGAACAGCGTCGTGATCCCGAAGAAGCCGACATAAAATGGCCCGACCCAGAAATCGAACAGATCCCCGCCGACCAATGTTCCGCCTCTGACGCGATATTTTCTCTCGAAGCTCAAGAGCGCCATTGCCAGACTCCTTCGTTCGCCGCCGCGATAGGTGCGGCGAGCGTGAATGATTATTCCCCGTATGCGGGGACTCGTTTGTTCTCATGCATCCAGTGAAAGGGGCGGACCGGTGAAAACCGGTCCCACAGGTCCGCCCTCATCGCCTGGCAAGGCGACACACTGGCATTACCCTTAAGTCAGGGTGTAATCGCCGATGCCGCAGCAACCGCCGCAGGTGCAGCTGCCGGCATAGGGGGCTCCAGCCAGTTGTAGCGATTTGTGCTCAACAGGATGAAGTGGATGAGAAGTGCGAGGACGAACAGGAAGACCGCGAGCGCAGTCAGGATCCTGTTGCCGTCGAATGATTGCCACATTCTATGCATGATCAGGTTTCCTTCTTAGCTGAGCTGAACGTCGGTCACCGGGTCGAGGCTCGATGTCGCTTCATAGCCGGGCGTGCCCGGGAACCAGGGGCGCCATTGCCAAACCAGTACGTGCGCGATGATCGCGACGATGGTGAAGAAAGCGAAACTGGCGACGAAGAGCTTGTGGAACTCCTTCGCCTCGCTTTCTGTGAGGTAGGTCGTGGGACCCATCCCTTCATCTGCCATGAGATATTCTCCTTAGCTTCCAGATTTGGAAGAACGCCGCGTGGGCGCCTTCCAGGCGATTATCCGTGCGGGCGCAAACCCGACGCGGATAGTTGGAGGCCCCGTCCCAAGGCCGATGACTGGACAAGACGCTCACGCGACCTCACCCATATTCTGTGCGACGGCTTCCTCCACCAGCCGCACCTCGGTTACTGAATCTTCGCCTGCGCGCCGCGCTGCCCTCTCCGCAGCATCGCGCAATGTCTTGGCCGCAGAGATGCGCACCAGCACCGGCTGCGCGTCGACCAGCCGGTCGAGCATGGCCTTGGCTTGCGGCGTCCAGGCGAGTTCCCGCTCGATCCTGGCCGGCGTCGCCGCCACCGCATCCATCTGGCTCGACAGCGGCAGGATGTGGAACAGCGCGTCAAACAGCGCATTGCACACTTCCTGCACCAGCCAGGTCGCACCCGAATAGCCCATCACCGGCGTGCCCGTGTGGCGGCGGATGACCGCGCCGGGGAAGCTTGCCGGAATGTACATGCCGCGCGCGCCGCATTCGGCCATGTACATGCGCTCGTTATAGCTGCCGAACATCACCAGCGGCGGGTTGGTGCGGATCGCCTGCCGCACCGCCTCGTTGTCGGGCTTCACCCCAGCGGTGCGGCTGAAGGCGAAATTGCACGGCAGCCCCATGTCGTGCTCGAGGAAATTGCGGATGCCGCGCGCATAGGTCTCATTGGCATGGATGCCGAAGCTTGCGGTGCCGAAGAAATCCTGCGTGACCGAGCGCCACAGGTCCCAGAGCGGCTTGATCGTCGTGTGCTTCTCGCGATCGATGAACGGCTCGGGGTTGATCCCGGTCAGCTCCCCCAGCTTGCGCAGGAAGAGCGTGGTCGATTCAAGACCAATCGGTGCCTGCAGATAAGGCCGTTCGAGCGTCTCGCACAGGTTGCGGCCGAACTCGCGGTACATGCAGATGTTCACTTCCGCATCGGCGAGCTTCTTCACATCGGCCAGATGGCTGCCCAGCGGGAAGACCATGTTGAGCTCGCAGCCGATGCCCTCGACCAGCCGCTGGATCTCGGCCAGGTCGCTCGGCATGTTGAACGTGCCGTAGATCGGACCGATGATGTTGACCTTGGGCTTCACGCCTTCCTTGCGGGGGGCGAGCGGCTTGACCTTCTTGGGACCGAATTCGGTCCACAGCCAGGTCAGCGCGCGATCGGCGGCCTGCCACTGGTCCTCGTCGATCGTGCGCGGCAGGAAGCGGCGGATATTGGTGCCATTGGGGGTGACGCCGCCGCCGATCATCTCGGCGATCGAACCGGTGACGACCACCGCGGGAAGATCGGGGTCGAGCGTCTGCCAGGCGCGGCGCATCGCCGCTTCGGTGCCGGTCTTGCCCAGCTCTTCCTCGCCCAGCCCCGTGACGACAATGGGCAGCTCGTGCGGCGGCAGGGCGTCGGTATAGTGCAATACCGAGGTGACCGGCAGGTTCTCGCAGCCCACGGGACCGTCGATGATCACCTGCAGGCCCTTGATCGCGGTGAACGCATAGACCGCGCCCCAATAGCCGCCGGCCCGATCGTGATCGATGATGAGCGTCATGTGCCGACCGCCTCCTCGGACTTCGAGAGGCCCGCCATGCGCGCGGCATATTTCTTCTTGAACTCGGGCCGGTCGACCGGGGTGTCGCGCCAGATGCCGGCATTCTCTTCCTGGCCAACGCCATCGAAGAAGCTCTGCATCCGGTTGAACCGGTCCTGATTGGCGAGCGCGGCGTTGATGACGACCGCGAGCGAACCGGCGCCCGCCGGACCCATCAGCGGGCGCGCCGAGATGAGATTGGTGAAATAGAGCGCCGGGATCGCCTCGCTCTTGGCGTGCTGGACCACCGGGGTGGTGCCGATCGCCAGGTTCGGGCGGAATTCCTCGACCGCGGCAATATCCTGTTCCAGGCTGGCGCGATACTGGATGCGCACGCCGCGCGCCTCGAGCCAAGCACGGTCGGGTTCGGACCAGCGCGTCCTGGGGCAGGCGGTGCCGACATAGGGCACCTCCGCCCCGCTCTCGATCAGCAGCCGGGCGACCAGCAGTTCGGAGCCTTCATAGCCCGAAACGGTGATGCGGCCCTGGATCGGGCTGGCGGCGAGCGCGGCGCGGATCGCGGGCAGGAACCTTTCCTTCGCCGCATCGACCTTGTCCTGCGCGATTCCGCAGGCCGCGCCCACGGCATCGAGCCAGGCCGCCGTGCCATCGACGCCGACCGGCGCGGAACCGATCACCGGACGGCCCGCCGCCTCGAACTCGCGGATGCTGGCGGTGTAGAACGGATGGATCGCGGCGACCGCAGCACAATCGAGCGCGCTGTACAGCTCGCGCCATTCGCGGGTGGGAACGACCGGGCCGGCCGCGAGGCCCAGGGGCTCGAGCAATTGCCCGATGCCAACCGGGTCAGCGGGGAACATCTCACCCAGGAGAGTCACCGTCGGCCGGTCCGGTCGATGGCTGGGGCTGGCAACCGGCCCCTGTGAAGCTTCCTTGCGGGCATAGGCGAGCATGGCGCCGGCCAGCACGTCCTTGGCCTCGGCATGCGTCGGCACGCCGAAACCGGGCACATCGATGCCGATAACGCGCACGCCGTTGATCGCCTTGGGCAGGCCCTGGAGCGGCACGCCCGAGGCGGTCGGCACGCACAGGTTGGTCACGACGATGGTGTCGTAGAGCGCGGGGTCCGCCATCTGGTGGACTGCGTCGCGAATATCCTCGTAGAGCTTCCCGGTGACCAGCGTCTCCGAGCTGAACGGCACATAGCCGACCGAGCGGCGCGCGCCGTAGAAATGCGAGGTGAAGGTCAGCCCATAGACGCAGCAGGCCGATCCCGACAGGATCGTCGCCGTGCGCCGCATCCGCAGGCCTACCCGGAGCGATCCGAAGGCCGGGCACATGCTTTGCGGCTGATCGTGCGGGCCTTGGGAAGGATCGGGGGGATAATCGGCGGCATAGCGCGCCAGAACCTCGCCCTTGCCCGCCTGCTCCGCCGCCGCGCGCATCGTGTCTTTCGACGCGCAGCCGCCCTCGACGGGAACCGCCGCAAGGTCGATCCGGTCAGGACTGCGTGGCGCGGGAAAGGCGGGGCTGTCGCTCATATCTGGTCGTACACCACTTCGAGCGAGGGCTTTTCCTCGAACACGCCGCCGCGCATGTCCGCCTGAGTCGCGGGGACCAGCTCGACATTGCCGCCGGTATCCTCGGGCTTGAACAGGCCGAGCAGCCCGTCCTGCGTGAGCGGGCGCGGATGGGTCGGCTGGGCATCGGCGACGTTGATCGCCAGTTCCTCGAACAGCGGCGCCCATTCGGTATCGGGGCGGCCGATGATCTGGTAATTGGCCGACTTGCGGCGAATGTCCTCGTTCGCGGGGATCGAGGCGAGCACCGGAATGCCCACCGCCTCGGCAAAGGCCTGCGCCTCGCCGGTGCCGTCATCCTTGTTGATCAGGATGCCCGCGACGCCGACATTGCCGCCCATCTTGCCGAAATAGTCGACCGCCTTGCAGACATTGTTGGCGACATAGAGCGATTGCAGGTCGTTCGATCCGACCACGATCACCTTCTGGCACATGTCGCGCGCGATCGGCAGGCCGAAGCCGCCGCAGACCACGTCGCCGAGGAAATCGAGCAGCACGAAATCGAAGCCCCAGTCATGGAAGCCCAGCTTCTCGAGCAGTTCGAAGCCATGGATGATGCCGCGTCCGCCGCAGCCGCGTCCCACTTCGGGGCCGCCCAGTTCCATCGCGAACACGCCGTCGCGCTGGAAGCAGACATCCTCGATGCGCACCTCTTCGCCGGCGAGCTTCTTGGCGCTGCTGGTCTCGATGATGGTCGGGCAGGCCTTGCCGCCGAACAGCAGACTGGTGGTATCGGACTTGGGATCGCAGCCGATCAGCAGCACGCGCTTGCCCTGCTGCGCCATCATGTAGCTGAGGTTCGACAGGGCAAAGCTCTTGCCCGATCCACCCTTGCCGTAGATCGCGATGATCTGCGTTTCCTTGGTCACCGGGCCGGTGGCCACGGGATCGGGTTCGTGCGCGGCTTCCTCGCGCAACGCGGTGACATCGGGACCAGAGTTTTCAAGCATCGTCATGCGCAAGCGCTCCAATCGAGTATCATCTTGAGGCAGGTGGGATCGGTGAACGCTGTCGGATACGCAGCGGGCGCATCGGCGACGGGCTGGACATGGCTGACCAGTCCCGAAAGGCTGAGCGCCCCGCTGGAGACCATCGCACGGATCGCGACCAGATCGTCCGGACCCCATTCGGCGGCGACGCGGATGCGCGCCTCGCGCATGAAGGCCGGGGGAAAGGTGAAGCTGAGCGGCTGCTGGTAGAAACCGGCGAGTGTCACTTCGCCCCGCTTCGCCAGGCGACCGATCAGCGTATCGAGCAAGCCCGAATCTCCGCTGACATCGCAGATGCTGCGATAGTCGCGGCGCTCGTCCGCGTCGGGATGGATCACGGCATAGCCATGGTCGCCCGCTGCGCGCTCGGCATCGATTTCCCAGACGGTGGGCGCGGGCGCGCCGCTGGCGATGGTGAGCCGCGCGAGCAATCGGCCGAGAATGCCATGGCCGACGATCAGGTCGGGGGCTTCGCCGCCCGCCATCGCGTGCAGCGCCGTAGCCGCGAGCGCGAACAGCACGCCATCGCTGCCCCAGCTCTCGTCGATCGGCAGCGCACGGGCCGAAGGCACCACCAGCCGCCGCGCCGATCCGCCGAACAGACCGCGCGCATCGGCAAAGCAGTTGGCACCAGGCACGAACACCCATTCACCGATCCGGCCACGGCATTCGCTGCCCGACTCGACGATGCGGCCGACCGATTCATAACCGGGGACCAGCGGATACCCCATGCCGGGAAAATTGGGCATCTTGCCGGTGAACAGCAGCTTTTCGGTGCCGGTGCTGATGCCGCTCCAGGCGATCTCGACCACGACATCGCCCGATTCGGGCGCGTTCAGCGCGAGGGGGCGAAGCGCAAGGCGATGCGGCGCTTCGAAAATGACGGCCATTGCCTGCACGTGCGCGCTCCCCTTGTTCTTGTGATCCGATCCCGGAGAGGGACCTTCCATCAAGGTGTCATCTTATATTAACGCCCTCTAGTGTCAATCTAGGTTTACAGCTTGAGGCGCATTAGTTCCGCGACGGAATGCGAGCGTTTTGCAACAAGGGGAGGTCAGGCCGTAGCGGCAATCACCCGCGTGACGATGGGCAGGCCGGTGCGGCGTTCAGTCCAGCGGGCAAAGCCTGCCTTGTCCAGCATCGCGCCGATCTCGTCCGGCGTGCGCGCGCGGCCCGAGCCCATCGCGAGCAGATAGAAGCCGAAATAGGCATCCGCCATCGCCTCTGCGCCCGGCGTCCCCGCCATCGGTTCTGCGATCAGCAGCGTGTCGCCGGGCTTCAGCGCGGCGCGCACCTTGGCGAGCAGGCTCTGCGCCAGATCGTCGTCATGATCGTGCAGGATGCGGACCAGCGTGATGAGATCATAGCCGGCGGGAATCTGGTCATTGCGGAAATCGCCGGGATGCGCCGTAACGCGCACGCCCGCCTCGCCCAGCTGGCGCGCGCCGATCGCGGTGACGGCGGGCAGATCGAAC